>NZ_CP061286.1:1500000-1668967 GCF_018687095.1 Polynucleobacter sp. MWH-UH25E
GTCGTTTGGCGTAGGTAAAACCTTATAATCTAGGAATGTCTTTTTTCCACTTTTTGCCCGGCGCAACTGCGCTTTCCGCCTTCCGCCAACAACGCCTATTGGCCTCCTTGAAATCTCAGGGAGTAGATCTTGACTCAATTGAGGCGCAATTTTTACACTTTATCTGGTCCGAAGAAAAGGTTGATCAAGATAAGGAACAAGTTCTTCAGAATCTTTTGACTTATGGTCAGCCTTTTGTTTCTCAATTGTCTGCTGGGAAATCATGGTTTGGAAAAGGTTCAGGCAATATTCAGGGTGCAATTGTTGTTCCTCGATTTGGCACCGTTTCACCATGGGCTAGTAAGGCGACAGATATTACTCGGCAATGTGGTTTAGATGTTTTGAGAATTGAGCGTGGCGTTCAGTTCTCATGGAAATCAAAAAAGCCTTTAAATTCTGAGCAACACCAGCTTGTCTTGGCGACAATTCATGATCGGATGACGGAGTCAGTGATTGATTCCGTTGAATCGGCCAATCAGCTGTATCAAACATTAGATGATCGCCCATTGGCGCGTGTACCAGTATTGACAGAGGGTAAATCGGCTCTAGACAAAGCAAACCAAGAGCTTGGTTTGGCCTTGTCTGATGATGAAATTACCTACCTTGCGGATAATTTTGCGCGACTCAATCGCAATCCCAGTGATGTAGAGCTAATGATGTTTGCTCAAGCTAATAGTGAACATTGCCGCCATAAAATTTTTAATTCCAGCTGGACGATTGATGGCCAAGAGCAAGATAAATCATTGTTCGCCATGATTCGCAATACTCATCAGCTTCAGCCTGAAGGTACGATTGTTGCGTATTCAGATAACTCAGCGATTATGGCTGGATGTGAAGCAGAGACATGGGCTCCACAAGGTAATGAACATCGTTATGTAAAAGACACTCGTCTAGTTCACACCTTGATGAAGGTAGAGACGCATAATCATCCAACTGCAATTGCCCCTTTTCCTGGTGCATCAACTGGTGCCGGTGGCGAGATTCGAGATGAGGGTGCCACTGGAATTGGCGGGCGCCCTAAAGCTGGATTAACTGGTTTCTCTGTCTCTAATCTCAATATTCCCGGAACTAATCTTCCATGGGAGGAGGAGCAATACGGAAAACCTGAACGTATTGCAACACCCCTGCAAATTATGACTGAGGGACCTCTGGGGGGAGCTGCATTTAATAATGAGTTTGGGCGACCAATTCTAGGTGGCTATTTCAGAGTATTCGAGCAGACACTTGGCGGCTTACGACGTGGTTACCATAAGCCCATCATGATTGCTGGCGGTATCGGCAGTATTGATTCAATTCATACACATAAAAAAGAAATTCAGTCTGGCCATTTGTTGATTCAGCTGGGTGGCCCTGGAATGCGAATTGGTATGGGTGGAGCAACTGGTAGTTCTGTATCTACTGGCACGAACACTGCGGATCTAGATTTTGATTCTGTACAGCGCGGCAATCCAGAAATGGAGCGTCGTGCTCAAGAGGTGATTAACGCTTGCCGTGCCTTGGGTGATCAAAACCCAATTGTTTCAATTCATGACGTTGGTGCTGGTGGTTTATCAAATGCCTTCCCTGAATTGGCTGATGGCGCAGGGTTGGGTGCTCAATTTAAGTTGCGCAGCGTGCCGCTTGAGGAAAGCGGCATGAGTCCTGCTGAGATCTGGTGTAACGAGTCCCAAGAACGTTATGTATTGGCTATTGAAGATAAAGACCTAGATCTATTCAAATCCTTCTGTGAGCGGGAGCGTTGCCCGTTTGCGGTTGTAGGCGAAGCAACTCAAGAACGCCAATTGCGATTACTTGATTCGAAGCAGCCCGCGGGATCCGACGATGCCTTGCCGATTGACATGCCAATGGAGGTCTTATTAGGTAAGCCACCACGCATGCATCGCGATGTAAAGCGTGAGCACCAATCTTTTGCAGAGTTGAATGTAACTGATGTGGATTTGGCTCAGTCTATTGCTTGGGTGCTACAACAACCAACAGTTGCCAGTAAATCATTTCTCATTACGATTGGTGATCGCACAGTTGGTGGTTTAAATGCGCGTGATCAGTTTGTCGGTCCGTGGCAGGTTCCTGTGGCAGATTGCGCCGTCACTATGATGGATTACAAAGGATATCGCGGTGAAGCGATGTCCATGGGTGAGCGTACTCCGGTGGCGGTAATTGATGCACCTGCGGCTGCTCGTATGGCAGTTGGTGAGGCTATAACGAATTTATTAGCTGCCGATATTAATCGACTTGAAGATGTAAAGCTTTCTGCAAACTGGATGGCGGCTTGTGGTGCGCCCGGTGAAGACGCAAAGCTTTATGACTCTGTTAAAGCAGTTGGAATGGAACTTTGTCCTGCCCTTGGAATCTCAATCCCTGTGGGTAAAGATTCCCTGTCCATGGCTACAGAGTGGAAAGAGGGTGGTCAAGCCAAGAAGGTAGTTGCTCCAGTTTCTTTGATCATTTCTGCATTCGCATCGGTACACGACGTTCGCAAAACTGCAACCCCATTGCTTAAGTTTAATAATTCAGACGGCTCGCCCCTGGAAACTGAATTGATCTTGATTGATTTGGGTCGCGGTAAAAATCGCATGGCAGGCAGTATCTTGTCGCAGGTATTAAATCAGTCAGGCAAGACTGCTCCAGACCTTGACCATCCAGAAGATCTCAAGAATCTTGCCGCCGCCATTATTGAGCTTCGCAAAGACAATCAATTACTCGCTTACCATGATCGTTCTGATGGTGGTTTACTAGCGTGTATTGCTGAGATGGCTTTTGGATCTCATGCAGGCATATCAATAAACGTCGACATGATTGCAGTTGATGCTGGTCAAGAACCAGATCACGGCGATGCCAAGAATTGGGCGCAACAAGTTTCTGGTCGTCGTCACGAGCAAACTATGCGCGCATTATTTAATGAAGAGCTTGGCGCGGTAATTCAGGTTCGCAGAGTCGATCGAGATGCTGTATTTGCTACATTGCGTAAGCTTGGTCTAAGTGCGTTTAGTCATGTCATTGGCAAGCCTAATACAAATGGCCGTATAGAAATCTGGCGTGATGCAAAGAGTATATTTGCTGAACCACGTGAGGTATTGCAAAAGATGTGGACTAATACGAGCTATCAAATTGCTCGTATGCGTGACAACCCAGACTGCGCTGATTCAGAGTTTGCGCTATTAGACAACCTAGCTGACCCTGGCATGTCGCCTAAATTGACGTTCGATATTGCTGATGACGTATCTGCGCCATTTATCAATAAAAACGCTAGACCTAAAGTGGCAATTTTGCGTGAGCAGGGTGTGAACTCACACGTCGAAATGGCTTATGCCATGAACTGGGCTGGTTTTGATAGCTATGACGTGCATATGTCGGATCTCCTGAGGGGCAAGGCTAAGCTAGATGATTTCAGGGGTTTAATCGCCTGTGGTGGATTTAGCTACGGAGACGTTCTTGGTGCGGGTGAAGGTTGGGCAAAGACTATTTTGTTTAATCAGCAGTTGCGTAATCAATTTGAGACATTCTTCAATCGACAAGATAGTTTTGCTTTAGGTGTTTGTAATGGTTGCCAGATGATGAGTAATCTTGCGGGAATTATTCCGGGTGCTGAAGCATGGCCTAAATTTACACGCAATCAATCAGAGCAGTATGAAGCCCGCTTAGTAATGGCTGAGGTATTGGCTTCTCCATCGATCTTTACTCAAGGCATGGAAGGAAGTCGGCTTCCAATTGCTATCGCTCATGGCGAGGGGTTTGCTAATTTCAGTCAACAAGGAAATTTGGAGAAAATTCAAAGCCAAGGCTTATCCGCTCTACGATTTGTGGATCATTCTGGTAGGCCAACTGAGATTTACCCAATGAATCCAAATGGTTCACCTGGCGGTCTAACAGGGGTTACCACTCCTGATGGTCGTTTCACGGTAATGATGCCTCATCCAGAGCGAGTTTTCCGAGCGGCGCAAATGAGTTGGTGCCCACCTGAGTGGCTTGATTCGCCTGATGGTGCTAGCCCATGGTTACGCTTGTTCCGTAACGCTCGCGTTTGGGCAAAATAAACTTGCTAGCGATGGAACCAGTAACTTTCTCCGAAAGCGGGGGAATTCGCTATTTGCACTTTGGTACAGATTTGATCCAGGGTGCAATGCGCATTCGTGACCCTGACGAAATTTATCTCGAGTACAACCAGCAGATGATGGCCTGGCTACTGTTTCTTGAAACAAAGCCGGGAATGAGGGTTGCTCAACTAGGCCTTGGAACAGGTGCTTTGACTAAGTTTCAGTATCGTCATTGCCCTGCAGTTAAAACTACGGTGGTGGAGTTAAATCCAGCAGTTATTGTGTCTGCGCGCTCCATGTTTTCTACCCCTAATGATGATCGTAGGTTAGAAACCCTACAAACTGACGCGAAAGCATTTGTTCAATCGAGTCGCTATAAGAATCAGTTCGATGCCGTACAAGTAGATTTGTACGATGCTATATGTGATGGACCAGCTGCTAGCTCGCTTGAATTCTACAAGGGCTGCTTCAACATTCTCAAAAGTCCAGGCGTAATGACAGTGAATCTGTTTTCACGTCATAAAAGCTTCGACATCAACCTCAAGAATATTTGCGAGGCTTTTGATAATCGCGTTTTATTGTTTCCAGAATCACATGATTGCAACGTTGTAGCAATGGCGTTCAAAGGCCCCAAATTAGACGTTGAGTGGAAAGATGTTGGAAAACGTGCCAAATTGATCATGAACAAGACTGGGCTTCCAACAAATACATGGGCATCGGGCCTCAGTCGCGCCAATGCCCGCCAAGAAAATAGGCTAAGCATTTAGATTTGTTTTTGGTAATTAATGTCTAAATAAAAAGGCGATCACTAGATCGCCTTTTTATTGTTAAGCCGACTATATCGGCGTAATTCCATTACACCGTAACGGTATCAGCCACTTCGCTAAATGACTTGATCTTGTCAAAGTTCATGTAGCGATAGACTTCGGCTGATTTCGCATTCAGAGACTCAACTTGCTCCAAATATTCTTTTGGAGTTGGTAGGCGTCCTAATAAGGCCGCAACAGATGCCAATTCGGCAGAAGCCAGGAACACGCGTGTATCAATACCAAGACGATTTGGGAAATTACGTGTTGAAGTTGAAACAGCAGTAGAGCCCTTGCGGATTTGCGCTTGATTACCCATACATAGTGAGCAACCTGGGGTTTCCATGCGTGCACCAGTACGACCCAAAATGCCGTAGTAACCTTCTTCAGTTAGAACCATTTGATCCATCTTGGTAGGAGGCGCAATCCACAAGCGTGTTGGGATATCTGATTTGCCTTCAAGCACTTTACCTGCAGCACGGAAGTGGCCAATATTGGTCATGCAAGAACCGATAAATACTTCATCGATTTTCTCGCCAGCAACTTCAGAGAGGAACTTCACATCATCTGGATCGTTAGGGCAGGCTAGGATTGGCTCTTTGATATCGTTCATATCGATTTCAATGATCTCGGCATAGTCTGCGTTTTCATCGGCCTTGAGTAATTCGGGCTTAGCAATCCAAGCCTCCATTGCTTTGATACGGCGACCTAGGGTACGCTTATCTTCGTAGCCATTAGCAATCATCCACTTCATTAATGTGATATTAGACTGCATGTATTCGATGATTGGCTCTTTGTTCAATTGAACTGCGCAACCACCAGCAGAACGCTCAGCTGATGCATCAGATAGTTCAAATGCTTGCTCAACTTTGAGATCGGGCAAGCCTTCGATTTCCAAGATTCGACCAGAGAAAATATTCTTCTTGCCTTGCTTTTCAACTGTCAGCAAACCTTTTTTGATCGCATACAGTGGAATTGCATTTACCAAGTCACGCAATGTGATGCCTGGTTGCATTTTTCCTTTGAAGCGCACTAATACAGATTCAGGCATATCAAGCGGCATTACGCCAGTGGCTGCAGCAAATGCAACTAAGCCAGAACCAGCTGGGAAGGAGATGCCAATTGGAAAGCGAGTATGGCTATCGCCACCAGTTCCGCAAGTATCTGGGAGTAATAAGCGATTGAGCCAGCTATGAATCACGCCATCACCTGGGCGCAATGCAACGCCACCACGATTAGTCATAAAAGCAGGCAATTCATGATGAGTCCGAATATCGACTGGTTTTGGATAGGCAGAGGTATGACAGAAAGATTGCATTACCAAATCTGCAGAGAAGCCTAAGCAAGCCAAATCTTTTAACTCATCACGAGTCATTGGACCAGTCGTATCTTGTGAGCCCACAGTCGTCATATGTGGCTCGCAGTAGGTTCCTGGGCGTACGCCTTGACCCTCTGGCAGACCGCATGCGCGACCAACCATTTTTTGTGCCAAGCTGAAACCTTTTTTGTTATCAGGAGGGCTAACTGGTACGCGGAATTCTGTAGAAGCAGGCAAGCCTAGTGCAGCACGAGCTTTTGCTGTTAAGCCACGCCCAACAATTAATGGAATACGACCACCGGCACGTACTTCATCAAAAATCACTGGAGACTTGAGTGAGAAAGTCGCAATTTCTTTGCCATCTTTGAAGGCTTTTCCTTCATATGGGCGCAATTCAATAACGTCACCCATATTCATTTGCGACACATCTAACTCGATTGGCAATGCACCAGCATCTTCCATGGTATTGAAGAAGATTGGAGCAATCTTAGTGCCCAAGCAAACGCCACCAAAACGTTTGTTAGGTACAAATGGAATATCTTCGCCTGTCCACCACAATACTGAGTTGGTTGCGGATTTACGGGATGAACCAGTTCCAACAACGTCGCCTACGTAAGCGATCAAGTTACCTTTATTTTGTAGGGCTTCGATTTGCTTCATTGGGCCACGTACACCAGGCTCATCAGGTTCAATGCCAGGACGTGGGTTCTTGAGCATTACCGTTGCATGCAATGGGATGTCTGGACGACTCCAAGCATCAGGTGCTGGAGATAGATCGTCTGTATTGGTCTCGCCAGTAACTTTAAATACAGTCAACTTCATGCTTTCTGGAACAGCAGGGCGGCTTGTAAACCACTCGGCATCAGCCCAGCTTTGTAAAACAGCCTTGGCATTTGCATTGCCTTTTTCGGCTAATTCCTGAACGTCATGGAAGTAGTCAAACATCAACAAGGTTTTCTTTAGAGCTGCAGCAGCAGCGGAGCCACACTCAGCATCAGAGAGAAGTTCAACCAATGGTTTGATGTTGTAGCCACCAAGCATGGTGCCGAGTAATTCAGTTGCCTTTACACGAGAGATCAGCGGAGATTTTTCTGTGCCTTTGGCTACTGCATCCAAAAACTCAGCTTTTACCTTTGCGGCCTCATCCACGCCAGCTGGAACTCGGTTAGTAATTAGGTCAACTAACTCTGCTTCTTTGCCTGCTGGTGGGTTCTTGAGCAGCTTTACTAATTCCGCTACTTGATCCTTGGTTAGCGGGAGAGCGGGTATGCCAAGGGCGGCACGTTCAGCAACTTGGGCGTTATAGGCGTCTAACATGGTGGTTCCTATGCGGTAAAAGTGATAAAAGACAAGCCAAAAGGGTATTTTTACCCGATTAAGCCAATTATAGTTACTAATTTAAGTCTTATATAAGAGTTTAAACCCTAAGGGTTTTAGTGGGTAGTTCTAGACCACATTTTCTTCTTTTAGAGACCAAACCAAGGCAACTACCCAGCCAATGAGTGACCAGCCCAAAAACAGGTTTAGGGCAAAAATAGCCCCAGTGTTGGCACGTTTACGGTTGAAAGCAATCGCAAAAGGCATGAAATAAAATAGGGATAGTAGGGCAATAAGAACGGCAAATAGTAGACGCATTGAGCTTATTTCTCTCGAATCCAGGTCTGGGTTCTGCCAAGCAGGGGAATGCCAATGTAGGCCCTTAGATCCAATTTAGCCCCTTGATCTTTTAATTTCATTTCAGCCTTATAAATTTCGCCGTCATCAGGATCCAGAATTTGACCGCCGGTGTAGCTTTCCCCGGTCTTTTTAAGGCCGGTTAGGATCTCCATGCCTAATATTGGCTTCCCTTTTCGAGAATCCGTGCACTTTTCGCAAATGGAGGGGCCCGATGTGTCCAGCAGTTTGGTAATCGCCCCATAAAAAACACCATTTTTTTCAATAATCTGCACTAGGGCAGCGGGCTGATTTGTCTCATCATCAAAGGTTTTCCAGAGACCCGTGATTGAGTCATAAGTTTGAGCGGATGCCGCGCCTGCTAACCCTAGGAGGGTAGAGAACATAAGGGGGAGTGCTATTTTTTTAATCATTTACAGCCATATTAACTTGTTTCAAATCGGCTGTTTACCCTCAGCTATCGTTATAATTACTTTTTCCAACAGAGCTTAAGCGATGACCAAATACGTTTTTGTCACTGGTGGTGTGGTTTCTTCTTTAGGGAAAGGAATCGCAGCTGCCTCGCTTGCCGCGATTCTCGAATCCCGCGGCCTGAAAGTCACCCTCCTAAAATTAGATCCATATATCAACGTTGACCCGGGCACCATGAGCCCATTGCAGCATGGCGAGGTTTTTGTTACCGAAGATGGCGCAGAAACCGATTTAGATTTGGGTCACTACGAGCGCTTTGTTTCTGCAAAGATGCGCAAGAGCAATAACTTCACCACGGGACAGATTTATGAATCTGTCATTAGCAAAGAGCGTCGTGGTGAATATTTAGGAAAAACGGTTCAAGTTATTCCACACATTACCAATGAGATTCAGGCATTTATAGAGCGTGGTGCTAAGGCAAGTCACGATGGTAAAGCGGATGTCGCTATTTGTGAGATTGGCGGTACCGTAGGCGATATTGAATCCCTCCCATTTCTAGAGGCTGCAAGACAAATGAGCTTGCGCCTTCCAGTTCATAGCTGCGCTTTTGTGCATTTAACCCTTGTCCCTTATATCAACAGCGCTGGCGAACTCAAGACAAAGCCAACACAGCACTCTGTTCAGAAGTTAAGAGAAATTGGCATCATGCCAACCGTGCTTCTCTGCCGCGCAGATCGTCCAATACCAGATGATGAGCGTGCAAAGATTTCTCTTTTCTCAAACGTAAGAGAAGAGGCTGTGATCTCCGTTTGGGATGTCGACACAATCTATAAGATTCCTGAAATGCTGCACTCTCAAGGGATGGATGATCTCATTTGCCGCGAGCTGGAGCTAATTGCTAAACCTGCTGATCTCTCGGTATGGGCAAATCTGGTTTATGAGCTTGCCAATCCTAAGCATGAAGTGACTATTGGTATGGTTGGCAAGTATGTAGAGCTGACAGAGTCTTATAAGTCGCTTATCGAGGCTTTGCGCCATGCTGGCATCCATACGCACACACGCGTCAATATCAACTACATTGATTCTGAGCAAATCGAAAAGGATGGAGTAGGGTGCCTTAATGAGCTAGATGCCATTCTGGTTCCTGGAGGTTTCGGTAAGCGCGGAACAGAAGGTAAGATTGCTGCGATTCGATATGCACGTGAAAACAATGTTCCTTACTTAGGTATTTGCTTGGGAATGCAGCTGGCTGTAATTGAGTTTGCACGTCATGTGGCCAATATCGCCAAAGCAAATAGCACAGAGTTTGACGCTGATACGGATAGTCCAGTAGTTGCACTGATAACCGAATGGCTTGATCGCGAAGGTCGCGTTGAAAAACGTACCAATGATTCAGATTTAGGCGGAACAATGCGTCTTGGATCACAGCGCTGCCCAATCAAGCCAAATACACTTGCCCATCGCATTTATGGTGCCGAGGTAAATGAGCGTCACCGTCATCGCTATGAAGTCAATAATGTGTACGTGCCAAAACTCGAGCAAGCAGGTTTGGTTATCTCAGCCAGAACACCTAACGAATCATTGCCTGAAATGATGGAGTTGCCTGATTCTATGCACCCATGGTTCTTTGGCGTTCAGTTTCACCCTGAGTTCACTTCTACGCCGCGTGATGGACATCCTTTGTTTTCGGCATTTATCAAGGCGGCACTTGTACATCAAGATACCGCATTAAAGCAGGTAGTCTAATATGAGCGCCTTCAAGCTTTGTGGCTACAACATTGGCTTAGACCAACGTTTTTTTCTGATTGCTGGAACCTGCGTCATTGAGTCGGAGCAGTCAGCTATCGATGTAGCCGGACAGCTAAAAGAAATTGCATCCTCACTTAACATCCCTTTTATTTACAAATCTTCATTTGATAAAGCCAATCGATCATCAGGTAATTCATATCGTGGCTTGGGAATGGATAAGGGTCTTGAGATTCTTGCTAAAGTGAAAAAGCAAATAGGTGTACCTGTCTTAACTGATGTTCATGACATTGCAGAGATTGCACCAGTCGCCCAGGTAGTAGACGTCCTACAAACACCCGCATTTCTTTGCAGACAAACAGACTTTATACGTGCCTGTGCTCAGAGCGGTAAGCCAGTCAACTTTAAAAAAGGTCAATTTCTATCTCCACATGAGATGCTCAATGTGATTGAGAAGGCTAGAGTTGCTGCGGCTGAGAAAGGTCTTCTTGATCAATTTATGGTTTGTGAGCGCGGTGCGTCATTTGGCTACAACAATCTTGTATCGGATATGCGTAGTCTTGCAATATTGCGAGAATCAAAGGCGCCTGTAGTCTTTGATGCCACCCACTCTGTCCAGCTTCCTGGAGGCCAAGGAAGCTCCAGCGGTGGTCAGCGAGAATTTGTTCCTGTATTGGCCCGTGCAGCCGTTGCTGTTGGCATTAGTGGGCTATTTATGGAAACACATCCGGATCCGGCTAAAGCGCTATCAGACGGCCCTAACGCCGTACCGCTTAATCGCATGAGAGAACTGCTGGAGTCCTTGCTTTCAATTGATAGCGCTGTGAAATCAAGCAATGCTTTTTTAGAAGATAGCTTTAAGTAACCAAGTTTATTAGATACCCAATTTCATATTGTTTTAAGGAGAAGGTGCATGAGCGCCATTGTTGACATAATCGGTAGAGAAGTTTTAGATTCACGCGGCAACCCAACGGTAGAGTGTGATGTTTTGCTTGAATCGGGCGTGATGGGTCGTGCGGCCGTGCCATCGGGTGCGTCAACTGGATCACGCGAAGCCATTGAACTGCGTGATGGCGACAAATCTCGCTATCTAGGTAAGGGTGTATTAAAAGCCGTTCAAAACATCAATGTCGAAATCGCTGAAACTATCCTTGGTTTAGATGCGAGCGAGCAGGCTTTTTTAGATAAGACCCTGATTGACTTAGATGGCACTCACAATAAGGCTCGATTAGGTGCTAATGCAACATTGGCAGTATCTATGGCAGTAGCAAGAGCTGCTGCTGAAGAGGCTGGATTGCCTTTATATCGTTACTTTGGTGGCTCCGGTGGCATGCAGTTACCAGTTCCAATGATGAACATTGTGAATGGTGGCGCCCACGCAAATAACAGTTTAGATATCCAAGAATTCATGGTCATGCCAGTAGGCGCTGAAAGCTTCCGCGATGCTCTGCGATGTGGCGCTGAGATTTTCCATGAACTCAAAAAGATTATCGGATCTCAAGGTATGCCAACAACTGTTGGCGATGAAGGTGGCTTTGCACCAAACTTCAAGAGTAATCATGAGTGCTTGCAAACAATTATGAAAGCTATTGAAGGTGCTGGATATCAAGCTGGTGAAGATGTATTGTTGGCGCTAGATTGCGCAGCAAGCGAGTTTTACAAAGATGGCAAATATCATTTGTCAGGAGAGGGCTTGCAACTGAGCTCTAGTGAGTTTTCAGACTATCTAGGTAATTTGGCTGATCAGTTTCCGATTGTGTCTATTGAAGATGGCATGCATGAAAGCGATTGGGATGGTTGGGCTGACATTACGAAGAAGCTTGGCAAGAAGATTCAGTTGGTTGGCGATGACCTTTTTGTTACCAATACTCGTATCTTGAAAGAAGGTATTGAGAAGGGTATTGCTAATTCCATTCTGATCAAAATCAATCAGATCGGCACATTAACCGAGACTTTTGCTGCGATTGAGATGGCAAAACGTGCGAATTACACTGCTGTGATTTCTCATCGTTCAGGCGAAACTGAAGACAGTACTATCGCGGATATTGCAGTTGGTACAAATGCTGGCCAGATTAAGACTGGTTCTCTGTCCCGCTCAGACCGTATTGCTAAATACAATCAATTACTCCGTATTGAAGAAGATTTGGGTGATGTCGCTACTTATCCAGGCAAGTCTGTTTTTTATAACCTAAGTCGCTAATACATTCGTTATTTATGCGCATTGTCATCTACTCCATGCTGGTATTGCTAATTGCAATCCAGTTCCCGCTATGGCTAGGTAAGGGTGGATGGCTAAAAGTGTATGAAATGGAGAAGCAAGTAGAGCTACAAGAGGCTAAAAATAGTCTCTTGGCTCTTCGCAATGCAAAGCTCTCTGGTGATGTAAAGGACTTAAAGGATGGAACCCGCGCAATTGAAGAGCGTGCACGTGTTGAACATGGTCTCATCAAGGAGGGTGAGTTCTTTGTGCAAATCTTGCCAGCAGACAAATCAAATTCTGCACCCCCTACAAAGCAGTAAGCAGACTTAACTGACTAACTAACTTAGTGACCCTTCGATGGGGGCCTTGTAGCATCGCTTAATAAATCCGTTTTAAATACCTGCAGGCAATCAACTGCATCAAAGCGATAGGGCTTAGCGCAAAAATCGCAAATCGTTTCAACGGATCCACGTTCTTCTAGGATGCCCTGAACTTCCTCTTCGCCAAGCATCCTCAGTACATCAGCTACTTTATTGCGTGAACAGGTGCATGAAAACCGAATAGGGCGCACTGGAAAGCTCCGCACCCCATATTCCATAGACTCCTCTAGGAAAAGTCTTCTCAAGGTTGTTTGTGGGGGCAGGGTAAGCAATTCTTCATTGGTAATAGTCTCGCCAAGAGTCTGAATACGAGACCAGCCTTCCGCCGCTGATTGTGGGTCAAGATGGCTATGACCCCCAGAGTTTGGTAGTCGTTGCAAGAGTAGGCCGCCAACACTTTTATCATCTGAGCTAAGCCAGATGCGTGTATCTAACTGCTCTGAATTTTGCATATACAAAGCAATTGCTTCAGCAGCATTTGCAACAGGCCTGAGCTCATCACCGAAATATTCCTGAAGAGCAACAATTCCCTGGTAAGGTGCCTGTCCCGGCTCTCGATCTGCCGGATCAAGCGTAATGACTAGTCTCCCAGTGTTGCTGGCATCTAATAATTCGCCTAGAGTTGCTTTATGGTCAATTTCCGAAGGTTCCACTGAAAGCTTTACAGTCGCACGCATGCTGAGATCAGATTTGCACTCAACCACTAAAAGCTGAATAGGGCCTTTACTCTGGGCTTGGATAATTAAAGTGCCATCAAATTTAAGGCTGGCGCTAAGAAGGGTGGCGGCTCCAACAAAATCACCTAGTATTTTGCGAACCGCTGGAGGGTCATTGCGTCGCTCCAAAACAGCCTGCCAGGCAGAGCCAATGGAAACTATTTCCCCGCGAACGGGTGCACCATCACAAATAAATACAAGTAGTTCATTCATGGTTGAAAGTATCCACTTTTTTTGAAAATACCGCCCATTTAGCCGACCTGAGATAATAGGGCTTATGCATATTCGTACACGCTTTGCCCCAAGTCCCACGGGCTTTATACATTTGGGAAACCTGCGCAGCGCGCTTTATCCATGGGCTTTTGCTCGTCACAATAAGGGCGACTTCATTTTGCGCATTGAAGATACCGACCTAGAGCGATCCACTCAAGAGGCTGTTGATGTGATTATTGAGGGAATGGCTTGGCTTGGCATGGATATCGATGAGGGTCCTATTTACCAAATGCAGCGCATTGATCGCTATCGCGAAGTAATCAAGCAAATGCTGGATGCTGGTTTGGCTTATCCCTGCTATATGAGTGAAGAGGAGTTGAATCATCTTCGCGACCAACAAATGGCAAACAAAGAAAAGCCACGCTATAACGGTTTGTGGAGGCCTGAGCCAGGCAAAACTTTGCCAACAATTCCTGAGGGTGTATTGCCAGTAATCCGCTTTAAAAATCCTATTGGCGGATCGGTTATTTGGAATGATGCGGTTAAAGGTCAGATTGAAATCTCTAACGATGAATTAGATGATCTCATCATTGCTAGACCCGATGGGACACCTACTTATAACTTTTGTGTCGTGGTTGATGACCTCGATATGAAGATCACTCATGTGATCAGAGGCGATGATCATGTGAACAATACACCAAGACAAATCAATATCATGAAGGCCTTAGGCGGTACACCACCAATCTATGCGCATTTGCCAACAGTATTAAATGATCTTGGCGAAAAGATGAGTAAACGCAATGGTGCAATGAGCGTTAGAGACTATCAAAAGGCTGGCTATTTGCCAGAAGCCATCTTGAATTACCTTGCTAGATTGGGTTGGTCCCATGGAGATGCTGAGGTCTTTACAAAAGAGCAATTTGTAAACTGGTTTGATTTAGAGAGTCTCGGACGCTCTCCCGCTCAACACAATCCAGAAAAATTGCTTTGGTTGAATCATCAATATATTCAAAATGCAGATGCAGCTAAGTTAGCGGAAGCAACTAAACCATTTGCCCATGAATTAGGAATTGACACTGAACATGGCCCAGATTTTGTTCAAGTAGTTGGATTATTAAAAGACAGAGCAAACACCTTAATTGAAATTGCAGAGGGCTCAAAACTTTTTTATTTACCTGCACCACAATTAACTGCTGAGCAAATTGCAGAAAATATTCCAGAGACAATTGTTCCGGCTCTAAAAGATTTGATTGAGGCAATTAATGCTGCCGAGCCAAATAAAGAATCTTATAGCGCTGCCTTTAAACAAGTTTTGGCTAAGTATCAACTAAAAATGCCTGCGCTTGCTATGCCTGTTCGCTATGGATTATTTGCTACCACCCAGACCCCAGCCATCGATGCAGTCTTGGTTGTATTGGGCAAGGATGAGGTGATAAATCGGCTTTCCAGGCTGGTCTAGCGTGTAATTTGCGCAGTTGCACAAAAATAGGCTAAAATCTTGGATTGTTTTGATTGTCTTGTGGTTTTGTTGCGAGATTTCGGGGGTATAGCTCAGCTGGGAGAGCGCTTGCATGGCATGCAAGAGGTCAGCGGTTCGATCCCGCTTATCTCCACCAAGATTTCAAAACAGAAGACGTACAAAGTAGTCTAGGTCCCCATCGTCTAGAGGCCTAGGACATCACCCTTTCACGGTGAGTACGGGGGTTCGAATCCCCCTGGGGACGCCAAATAATTGGTTGCTGTAGTTGCGGTACCTTGAAGTAATTTGGAGCGGTAGTTCAGTTGGTTAGAATATCTGCCTGTCACGCAGAGGGTCGCGGGTTCGAGTCCCGTCCGTTCCGCCAAATTCCTAATTAAAAAGCCTCCCATTCGGAGGCTTTTTAATTATTGACTCTAGATACTATTGCGACGTCGGTGAGGTGCTCGCAAAATTATTACTATCTGTAGGACCGCCCGGATTTGCAGACTGACCAGATGATTTGTCATAGCTTCCAGAAACTGAGTTGACTGATGGTTTCACGGCAACAGTTTGAGTTGTGGCGGTAGTAGTTTTGTTTGCAGTAGCAGGAGTGGATGTAGAGGTTGTTGCAGGTGATGAGACTGCTTTGGTTGAACTTGTGCTTGTAGTGGATGCAGCAGAGCTGGGGCTAACGACGGGTTTTGCTGTTGCAGCGATAGTTGCCGAAGTTTTTGCTGCTGCCGCAGCCGCAGCTGCTTTTGCTGCTGCCGCAGCCGCAGCTGCTTTTGCTGCTGCCGCAGCCGCAGCTGCTTTTGCTGCTGCCGCAGCCGCAGCTGCTTTTGCTGCTGCTTGTTGTTGAGCTAAAGTCTGAGATTCCGTAGCCAATGCTGAAAAACTCATGGCTGCAAATGAGACTGCTGACAGAAATGCAACTTTCCTAAAGAAACTATCAATAGATTTCATTTGCTACCTTTCTGTTTCAATTCATGCTCGGGACTTCAAAATTACCGCCCA
This sequence comes from Polynucleobacter sp. MWH-UH25E, assembly GCF_018687095.1. Taxonomy (NCBI): domain Bacteria; kingdom Pseudomonadati; phylum Pseudomonadota; class Betaproteobacteria; order Burkholderiales; family Burkholderiaceae; genus Polynucleobacter; species Polynucleobacter sp. MWH-UH25E. The sequence goes on from NZ_CP061286.1 coordinate 1,516,011, forward strand.
ATCGTTCTAATAGTATCAGTGTTTTCGCGTGAATGGCTCTGGCCTCTATCAGCTCTCCTTCAGTCTCTCGATACTTCAAAATGCCTGATATGCCACTATTTTTTTGGCTAATTGCCTGTTTAAACGCTAAATTCGCATTTTTTAACCGTTCCTGAGCAGACTCATATTGCAAATAAGTTTGGTTAATCTCAGTGAGTATCTTAGTTTTTGTGGAGCTTAAGTTAATTTCATGCTCTGTAACGGTGTTGGATGCAGCCAAAACATCTGAATTGTCCACAAAGCCATTGCCTAGAGGCACGGTCAAAATAAAACTAAACGATTTCTGGGATCCATATCCTATGCCACTCGATGTGTAGGGTGGCGTTTCAGTGTAGTAAACGCCTGGCATAAAGTCGATATTTCGATTTGCTTGCACCAACTCCAAATTCGCGGATGCAGATTCAATGGATGCCCTATTTGTGGATACATCCGGCCTTTTTTCAAGAGCATGCGCTACTAGCTCGCTAACGTTAAATTTCTTAGGTTCAATATTGAGGTTGCCAACAGGGAGTGGAAGAGCCTTATCGGTCTCACCCAAGTAATTTAGCAATCCGTATGAAAAAAACTTCAAATCGTTATTAAGAGTTTTTTGGGTGGAAATAAATTCATTTTTGTATCTGGTTGACTCGCCACCCTTGATTGAACTTAACTGGTCTATAGCTCCTTGGTAGGATTGCCATAGGAGCTTTGTACGCAAGGCATCGATGTAATTAAATATTGCTTGCGTTTCTACAGATCGCGACTCATTCACCGTTTCAGCAAGTTGACGATTAGCCTCGGCTTGGGCATATGCTTCCCGTGCAGATCGCTTTCCCCATCCTTCAATCGTTACTGTCGCGCCAAAAGTATTAGATGAGGGATTCGTATATCCAACATAAGGCTGTTGTGTATAGATACTACCTTTTGAGTAGGTCAATAGTGGGCTGAGACGGGGTGTGCCAGCTTGTTTGGCAATAGATAAAGCGGATTCAGTGTTGAGTTTTTTTACCTTAATGCTCGAATTTTTTTCATTCAATTCATTTAGGTAGGAGGATAGCGTGATTGCCTGAAAGTTGGTGTCTTGAGTTTTATAAGGAGGAAAGCTTTGCCCTGACGCAATAGAGCAATACAAAAAAACGCAAAAGCCAGCGACCGAGCTTAAATTTTTGCGATCCATATTAGTTGGATCCTCTGTTTTTAATAATCAGATTCGGAGTATTGGCATTTAAATGCTGCACCAAAATAGACTTTTCGTTATTTTGTTTAATGAAATTAATGACTTCGTTGGCAACGATCTCCCTCTCATTATCAACAGTAATCATGTGATATGAATTACCAAGCCAAATTACGCGTCTGGTTTCTGATGCAATTTCATGAAGGATGAGATCTGGGTTTTTGGGTGATGCCGTCTCATCATCGATTGCATGGATGACCAAAACATCAGCCTTGATCTCGCCTAATGATTTTTTAGCGTCCTTAATTAGTTGCAATGATTGATAGAGGTGTCGAGCAGGTAAATGAGCAGCTCCTAATTCGCTGACGCTATTAGCCAGAACGGCTTTTCGAATATGGCGTCTTAACTCCTTGTTTTTTACGCCATATGGCTCGGTTTCCCGGTAGTGCCAATTTCTTATGCCGATCTTATATATAAGTGAGAGAAAAGGGTGGTACCAAGGAACTGACCATCCGTCAAAAAATAAAACTGGAGATAAAAGGCAAAGGCTCTGAATTTTCTGGTTTCTGCTGGCAACCGAGATCGCTAAAGTGGCACCCATGCTTAGCCCAACAAGTGAGACTGAATTATGGCTTCTTCTCAAGTCGATCACCAGTTGATCGATAAAGTCTATCCATTCAGGGTATTTGGTCAGGTTTGAGTGCGCAGAATAACCGGGTATCTTAGGAATGAAGTAGCTGATATCCGATTGTTGAAGCAAGCGGGGAATGGCACCCATTTCCAATGCCGAACCGCAAAGACCTGGGAGCAAAACTACTGCATTACCGGTTTTACCTTGATAGAATGATTCAAATAGTTCTTGTTTGTTTGATAAATCGTTCATACGGGTGCTTGATTGGCCCATTCAATAAGACTTCATTATTACCCATGAAATTACTTAATTCGAAACGTTGGGCAAATAGTGGCCCCGAGGCTTACTTCTTCGCAATATTCGGGGTTTTTGTTGCATTTTGCATACGTTTTAGCTTGCATGGATTTTTGCAGGGCAACATCCCAATGACATTTTTCATTCTGAACACCATAGTAATAGCCCTTTTTTACGGTTATTTGCCTAGCGTTTTGACTATTGCATTGTCAGTACCCTTGGCCTTTTTCTTCTTTGTGCCCCCATTTGACTCTTTTGACATGCCAACCCCCCAGGATGGATTCGTTTTTGCTTCTTACATATTGATTGCCTTAATAGCTGTAGGTATTGTGGAATGGCTTCAGCGCGAGCGGTACAAGGCAGACCTGATGGGCAGGGTAAGCAATAGCAACTTCCAGTTGCTCAGCGAGGCTAGCAGTACCATTAAGAGGGCAAAAGACCAGTCTTCTTAGTATTTCTATGAATTTGCTATGTGCTAATGCAATTTTTAGGAAACCGTGTCACAATGGCATGATGCTTAAATTTTCAGCAATTTTAATCTCTGTGTTGATTTCCGCTCCTGCTTTTTCAGCTGGGTTGGGATTCAACCCATTTGATAGAAACTCTCCTACTTCGGCGACCGGCAGCCCGAAACCAGCACCAGCCGCGCCTGCTCCTTCTGCAGCTCCACCGGCGAAGCCAGCTCCTTTGCCAGCAACATCACCCAAGCAGCCTCCTCAAGCAAGCAACCCTGGCGATACCCCAGCCAAAAAATAAACCCAATCACTTTTGAGACTTTTGCATTTGGTTTTTGGGAATTGTTTTTGCATTAAGTGTTGCAATATATAGGGGTTCAACAGCCGGCATCAATTCCGTAAGTTGCTCAATTCGAGTGTCGCCAGAAGGGTGAGTAGATAAGAACTCAAATGTGCCTTTGCCCTCATTGGCCTTATTCATTTTTTGCCACACACTAATGGCCGCCCTTGGGTTGTAACCAGCCCTAGCGGCCAACTCCAATCCAATCGCATCTGCCTCAGATTCATTCTGACGTGAGTTTGGTAAAACCAACACATACTGGGCAGCTTGATTTGCGGCACTTACAGCCGAGCCATAGGGTCCAGCTACAGCCATTGCGATATTAGCAACAGCGCTTTGGGCCATGGCTTGCGATAAACGCTCACGTCCATGCTCTCTTAATGCATGCGCAATCTCGTGACCCATGATGGCAGCAATTTCATCATCATTGAGGTTTAGTTGCTCAATCAGCCCTGTATAAAAGGTAATTTTTCCGCCTGGGGCACATGTCGCATTAAGTATTGGTGCATTGATAAGTACGAGTTGCCAATTCCACTGTTGGGTATCGTCACGAAAAACCCCAGTTTGAGCGATAAGTCGATTGGAAATAGTCTTTAGCCTATCGTAGGCAGGGCCGGAGGTGATGAGAATATTTTTCTCCTTAGCCTTTTGATTCTGATCGTTATAACTAACAGCAGACAGGCGATCAACTTCAGAAGCTGATACCACCAGAAATTGGGAGCGATTAACGCCTACTGCTCCTGACCTTGTTGCATTTGCACAGGCCAGAAGCAGGGTGGTTAAAGCTAGACAAAGTAAAACCTTACTGCATACAACCAAAAACTGCATCCAGTTACTTCTTAGGAGCTGTTATTGAAGCAGCCATAGCATCGTAGTAGATTACCTTTACTTGCTCGCCCACATTAACGTCAGCTAGTAAAGCTGGATTTTTGACAGTAACAGTTGTCACTTTCCCGCTAGGACCTTTTACTGAAACCAGTTTTTTCTCGCGGTTTACTTCAACGATATCAGCAATGATAGTCGTCTTGTTTGCGATAGTTTCAGCCGGCTTTTCATTTGCCTTGGAGCTTGTGACTGTGTTGGTCTCTACCTTACTACGTACGCCATCGCTCTTAGTCTTAATTAACTCAATTGCCACAGCAAGTTGATAAGTCACGTTGAGGTGATCACCTTTTTTAATTTGATTGAAATTGGTGATTTCAGGTCCAGCAACAAACTTAGATTCACCCTCTTTATTTTTAAAAGTGATAGTACGAGTTTTTTTATCAACCTTAATAACATCGCCCTCATAAAGGGAATAACTATTGTCGACAACTGCAGCATCGATCACCATAGGCTTAGAAGGGGTCGGGGTCGAATTGCTTTGCGCAACAGCTGCGGCTGAGAGAGTGGTTGCAGCTATAAGCCCTAAGGAGGCTTTGATAAATTGAATATTCATTCTGTTCCTTATAAGTAAACGATCTTGCTATCAATATTAGCGCAATTTTCTTCAAAATTAGCTATTTAAGACCTGATTCGTGCTCGGGATGAATGTGTCTATCTTTGTTAAGATTCCTATTTATTCAGCATTTCAAAAGGATCCAATGCCACAGTTTGCCGCTAACTTAACTATGCTTTTTAATGAAGCCCCATTTTTAGAGCGCTTCGACTTGGCTGGTAAAGCAGGATTCAAAGCGGTTGAATTCCTTTTTCCCTACGCATTTTCTGCTCAAGAAATAAAAGCCCAATTAGACAAGAATCAATTGCAATTGGTCCTCCATAATTTACCTGCTGGAGATTGGGATGCAGGTGAGCGTGGTATTGCATGTCATCCTGAAAGAATTGATGAGTTTCGTGCAGGTGTTTCTAAGGCAATAGAATATGCCAAGACTCTTGGCGTAGGGCAGTTAAATTGCTTAGCAGGCAAGACGCCAGAAGGTGTAAAGCCTGATGTTATGCGCACTACCTTTGTTGATAATTTGCGCTTTGCCGCCTCTGAGCTAAAGAAAGCAAATTTGCGTCTATTAATTGAACCAATCAATACGTTCGATATTCCTGGTTTTTATCTATCTAAAACTACCCAAGCAATTGAAATTATGGATGAAGTGGGAGCTGATAACCTCTATCTTCAGTATGATATCTATCATGCTCAACGCATGGAAGGCGAGCTGGCAAATACCATTCAAAAATATCTACATCGTATTGCCCATATTCAACTTGCTGACAATCCCGGTCGCCATGAGCCAGGCACTGGCGAGATTAACTATCGTTACCTCTTCGCGCATCTTGACCGAATTGATTACAAGGGGTGGATTGGCTGTGAATATAAGCCGGCAACCACTACTGAGGCAGGTCTTGCTTGGTTAAATGAGCATACTTCTTAAAACATTAAGGCATAACAATTAAAGTCGGAGACATTATGAGCAATCAATTAAACCTTGGATTCATTGGACTTGGAATTATGGGGGCACCTATGGCCAGTCATCTTGTAAATGCTGGACATTCTGTTTTCATTAATACGCGCAGCAAAGTACCTGAGTTGCTTGCTACCTCAAATGCTAAGCAATGTTCTAGCCCAAAGGAAGTGGCGCAGAATGCCGATATTATTTTTACGATGGTTCCTGATACTCCAGATGTTCAGAGAGTACTATTTGGGGAGAATGGTGTTGCTGCAGGATTGAGTAAGGGAAAAATTGTGGTGGATATGAGTTCCATATCTCCAATCGCTACAAAAGAGTTCGCTAAAAAAATAAATGCGCTCGGCTGTGATTATTTAGATGCCCCAGTATCTGGCGGTGAAGTTGGCGCTAAGAATGCAACTCTTTCTATTATGGTCGGCGGCGAAGAGGGTGTATTTAATAAGGTCAAGCCAGTTCTAGACCTAATGGGAAAGAACATCAATTTAGTTGGCGGCAATGGCGATGGGCAAACTACAAAAGTTGCAAACCAAATTATTGTTGCATTGAATATTGAGGCTGTTGCAGAGGCATTGTTATTTGCTTCAAAGGCGGGTGCAGATCCAGCCAAAGTTCGCCAGGCACTAATGGGTGGCTTTGCTGGCTCAAAGATTCTAGAAGTTCATGGAGAGAGAATGGTGAAGCGCACATTCGATCCTGGTTTTCGCATCGAACTCCATCAGAAGGATTTGAATTTAGCTCTGAATAGCGCAAGATCACTTGGTGTATCCCTGCCTAATACTGCTACAGCACAAGAATTATTCAATTCTTGCTCAGCTCATGGTGGCAAGGCTTGGGATCATTCAGCAATGGTTAAAGCTCTTGAGATGATGGCTAACTTTGAAGTAGGGCAGAAGTCCTAATCGGCCCCAATCTCTATGAGTACAACGCTATTAGTTTATTTGCATGGGTTTCGTTCTTCGCCTCGATCCAGTAAGGCGATGATGACGGGCGAGGGAATTAAATCCATTTCCAATTCAGAAAATCCAATCGAATGGTATTGCCCACAATTACTTGCATCCCCCAAGGAGAGCATGGCCATGGTCGAGGATTACATTAAGCGATCTGGTGCCGATCAAATGGTTGTTGTGGGTTCATCATTAGGTGGATTCTATGCAAATTACCTTGCTGAAAAATATGGCTGCAAGGCTATCGTTTTAAATCCTGCAGTTAGGGCGGCTAGAGAGTTGGCTCCACACGTTGGCATGATGACTGCTTATGATAGTGATGAGCCTTTTGACTTTCGCCCTGAATACATTGATGAACTTAGAGCTTTGCAGGTCGAAAAAATTAGCAATCCATCCCGGTATTTTTTGATTGCCGCCAAGGGTGATGAGCTCCTAGACTGGCAAGAGATGGTTGGCTTTTACCCAGGAGCTAAACACCTTGTACTTGAAGGTAGCGACCATGGAATTGCGGAATATGCAGACCATCTTCCGCAAGTATTGAAATTTATCTCCACCTAAAAAATTTCCTCTGTTGATTGCATTTTCCTTCTTCGGTAAGATGTTCAAAACGACCGCTTGAGGATAGAGCTTATAGAGGCGGCCTAGAAAGGAGAGATTGTGCTGAGCATCTTGAAATTAGACGCTGGTGGCATTCCCCAAGGCTGGGTGAACGCAGAAGGCGCTACTAAGCATTATGCAGAGAGTAGTGTTCTTTGGACTTTGGGTGATCCCATTATGCGTATGCGTGGCGGCATATCACGAGTCAGTGGTACGCAATCCATTATTGAGCTCCATTCCATCATTGCCGTTAAGGGCAGTTCAAAAATTAATCTTTTTGATGTAGCCCCAATAATTACTAAACACAAATTGTTTAAACGCGATCGCGGTCTCTGCGCTTATTGTGGAGATGCAATTTCTGAGAGCTGTGCAGAAGCTGAGCATATTATTCCCAATAGCAAGGGTGGAAAATATTCTTGGATGAATCTAGCCATTTCATGCAGGCCATGCAATCAACGCAAGGGCAATCGAACTCCCGAGCAGGCTGGAATGAGTTTGCTGTATGCGCCGTATCTACCCAGCCTCTATGAAGATATGATTCTGAAGGGGCGCAATATCTTGGCGGATCAAATGGATTTCTTAGCGGCAAATCTTCCCAAAAATAGCCGCCTCCTCGAGGGTCTCACATAAAATCGGCGCTTTGCTAGTATTGCGATCTAGTATGAGCTCACTTTTTCGCAAACAATCTTTGTGTGTACTTCTAATTGCATTGCTCCTGTCCTTGTTGGGGCATCTCGTTCTATTTTTTGGCTTGCCATTCATTTCCTTTTCTACCACTTCGGATGTCTCTGATGATTTGATCATCAGATCTGAATTGAAATCGGAGCCTCCGAAGAAAATTCAAATGACTAGTGCTCCCAAACGGAAACCTAAGGAGCAAAGTTCTTCAAATGATTTGTTGAATAACCAATCCTCATACTCAAGCGCCCAAGGAGGCGCATTCAACCAGGCTGGAGTTCCATTTAAGCTGCCAGAATCAGGGACCATTTATTACGATTCCTTCGTTGATGGTCAAAAGTTCCAAACAGGCGAAATTGATTGGATTGTGGATGGCAACTTCTATCGTCTATACGTAAACATTCCTTATGCATTTGTTGGACCATTTATCTTTGAATCAAGAGGAACCGTTGACTCATTCGGCATTGCCCCAGCTATTTATTGGTCACAACGTGGCACTAGAGCGCCTCGTTATTCCCGCTTTGATCGAGATCTAAATGGAGGAGGGCAGATGTTCTTTTCGGAGAAGCCCGAATTTACCCCCAATATTGTTCCGGGTACTCAAGATCGATTTAGTCTAATGTTTCAATTAGCATCGCTTCTTAACGGTGACAGCAAAATTGATGAGCCAGGAACTATTCGATCCATTCCCGTTGTTGATTACAACACCCTAGATCAGTGGCATTTCAAAAGCTATGGGGAGGCCATTAACGAAGACATACCGAGCTTAGGTAAGTCAGTAAATCGACATTACGCATTGATGCAACGAGAAAACGACCCTTATAAACGACAGGTAGACATTTGGTTAGCAAAAGACTTAGAGTGGCTTCCTGGGCGCATTCGCTCACTCGAGGCTAATGGACGGGTGCTTGAGCTGGTCTTTAAACAAAAGAATCCAATCGCCCTAAATCCAAGCCCAATACCTGGATTTAACTAACCTCCAATGCTTCCGTTTTGGGAACTGCTTTTATTAATTAGCGATCCCATCATGGTGTACAAGGCTGCGCCAGACATGGATACGGCAAAAATGCCCGTGAAAGAGATGATGATTGGCAATATGCGCCATTGTTCAGTCAGCTTGTAATCACCATAACCGACGGTTGTATACATTTCGCCAGCAAAGAAGAAAGTTTGCGGGTTTGTAGGAAATACCTTCATGCCTACGCAAATGTAGGCCCAAATGATAATTTCAGAGAAATGGATGGCTATAACTAAGAAGATTGCTATGAAATAGGAAAGAAAGCTTGCCCCAAAAATTCTATGGCGAGTCATTACGCCGTCAATCCAATGAAATGCACCAGCAATTCCTAAAACAATAATTGCGTGAACTGCCAGCATTAGACATGCGCTGATCAATACTATCCATATATGACTATTGGCGATATCCGCATTGATCTCGTTGAATAGAGTGACAAAGCTCGGAAGGTCAGCGTTCTGAATGAAGTTGAACATGGCTAGGTTTATATGCTTTATTACAAAGATATCTTATTTGACATAATAATGATTATACGCAAATAGCAATTATGAGGCTTTAGTAGGAAGTTGTTTTAAAGGGCCTGGATATGGCTGCTTATATAACTTCAGCCAGCGTGATTTAAGGCCGTCAGCAATCCAGGGCTTATCGTAGATATCAGCAATATCAATAGCCGAGAACCCCTGTGTATTACGCAAACGAATATCAGCGCCGTTCTCAAGCAGGAAGCGGATAAGATCCTCATTGCCAGACTGAACAGCCATCATTAATGGTGTCGTACCATTCAAGGCATTTGAATCTACTACGGCACCATTTGCCACGAGAAACTTAGCAACATCCAGATTTCCTTTGGCGCATGCGTAATGTAGAGGTGTCCAGCCAATATGGTCAATGCGAGCCTTGTTTTGCAGAACTAGTGTTTTGACTACAGGCAAATCTCCTTCAATGGAGGCCATCATTAGAGGCGTTTCACCATATTTATTCGATAAATCTACGTCAATATTGCGGTTTTGAAGTAACAATTCTGTAACCTTGGCAGATCGGTCCTTGATAGCCAATACCAGCATGGGGTTGCCCTTTGAATCCACCGTATTTGGGCTGACACCCTTGGAAATCAAAGATTTCACTTCAGAAACATCATCAAATTTCGCTGCTTTTGCAAAATCTTCTGCTTGCGATGGAGTTTGGGCGAATGTCTGGAGACTCGCTACACTAAAAAGAAAGCTAAAAGTAATGGACTGAATCTTAAGTAAATACATTATTTAATTACTCTATTTATTTGAAAACATTGATAAAAATTCTTTGCAGTCTGATCTGCAAGAACATCAACAGGTACATATTTAAGATTCGCAACAAATTCACCCACTTTGGATACCCAAGCTGGTTCATTGGTTTTGCCGCGATACGGAATGGGTGCCAAATATGGGGAATCAGTCTCAATTAGGATACGTTCAAGGGGGATTTTCTTGCAAGTCTCTTGAAGCTCTCTAGCGCTCTTAAAGGTCACAATTCCAGAAAAAGAGATATAAAAGCCTAAATCCATTGCCTGCTTAGCCACTTCATAGCTTTCGGTAAAGCAATGCATTACACCGCCGATAGCATCAGCACCCTCCTCTTTCATGATTTGAATGGTATCGGCTGAAGCTGAACGGGTATGAATGATTAATGGTTTCCTGACCTTTAAAGCAGCGCGGATGTGAGTTCTAAATCGATCACGTTGCCACTCCATGGAATCATAGCTTCGATCTCCCATGCGGTAGTAATCGAGGCCAGTTTCACCAATTGCGACAATTTTGGGATTTGCAGAAGCGGTATCTACTAAAAATTCTTCTGTAGGCTCTGGAGTATCTTCATAATCTGGATGGACTCCTACCGAGGCATACAGATTGTCATGCTCCTGAGCCAGTTTCAGGACATTAGGAAAATCTGGAATATCTACTGAAACACAAAGTGCATGAGTTACTTTGGCAGCTTCCATGTTCGCCAATACTTCAGGTAGGCGGCTTTGGAACTCTGGAAAATCGAGATGGCAATGGGAATCAATGAACATGAGCCCCATTTTAGACTGTCTGGGTTGGTTAAGGACCTAGTCTAGACCTCAAAAACTTGTTGGTATTGAGACAGTAAAGCTTCAAGTTGGATACGGGCGGCCAAGGGGTGATTTTCAGATCGTCGGGCTTGAATGAGAGATTTCCAAAATTGAAGCAGTTTTATAGTGTGGGCTGATTGCGAGAGACTCATCAGCGTACTAATATGCTTTGGGTAGTACCGGGGTATGCTACCGCCATTCACCAGTTGAAGATCCGAAACCCAGCGTTGCATAGTGGCCAATAGGAATGCATATTGCGCCTTATGAATTTTCTCTGAAGTTTCCAGCCAATTAATTCGACCGCCCTGCGCCATGGATTGAAGCAACAGTCGAGATGCTGCAATAGAGATAGTGAGTTCATCCTTGTCATCTTTGTAATGTCTAGCAATCAAGGATTCCAGAACCGCATAGGGTGCCCCGCCCTGCTCGTCATAAATAGTTTCAACATCGCTATCAGCAACGTTGATTTCTGGAGAAGCGCTTAGTTGGGATTTAAGCCAGGCTAAGCCAGCCGATCGGTCGGGTCTAGGAGCGGTTAATAATCTGCAACGCGAACGTATTGTTGGAAGAACCCGATCTACCCTATCAGCCAATAAGATAAAAATAGTTTTATTTGGCGGTTCCTCAAGGGACTTGAGCAAGGTATTAGCAGAGTCAGAGCGCAACATCTCCAACGGATAAATCAAAATGACGCGATTGCCGCCTCGATGGGATCCTATGGATAGGCCCTCAATGGCGCTTCTGGTCTCCTCTATTGAAATATTCTTTTTTTCTTTTTTTTCGTTAGGTTCTGAATCGTTATCTTTTGTATTGCGTGATTTCTTGGTTGGCTCATCCGATTCGTAGTCTGATTGTGGCAGCAATTTGCGATGAGTTTCTGGGACCAAAGCCGTAAAGTCTGGATGATTTCCTGTATTAAACCAATGACAACCATCGCATAGATTGCATGGCTTTCCTAATGGATTGGTGGATTCGCATAACAACGCTTTGGCTAGCTCGATAGCGAATGCGAATTTACCTATTCCAGATTGCCCATGAATCAAAACAGCATTGGGAAAATGATCAAAATCCAAGCTCGACCACAGCTGCTTAAGCCACGGAGCAATTTTGATTTCTTGTTCAATAGCAGGAATCATTAAATGTCGATCAAATCTTTATTTCTAGACCCTCTAACCCGTTCCAGATTGCTTCTGGGGTTTGGGTCGCATCTACCAAATGAAAGCGCTTTGGATTTTCTTTGGCTCGCCTCAAATACTCTTGCCGAACCTTTTCAAAAAAGTTGAGATCCATTTTTTCGAATTTGTCTGGAGCGCGTACTTTTGAGCGACGAGCCTCTGCCACTTCACCGGGCAAATCAAACAATATAGTTAAATTTGGTTGAAGCAATGAGCCATCTGATTGGCCCTGAACCCAACGTTCTAGATCATTTAATTTGGTGATGCTCAAACCCCGACCTCCCCCTTGGTATGCAAAACTGGCATCAGTAAATCGATCTGAAATCACAATCTTTCCAGCCTTTAAGGCGGGCTCAATCACCTGTGCAATATGCTCGCGTCGCGCTGCAAACATAAGGAGCGCTTCTGTTTCAATATTCATGGGAGAGTCAAGCAACAGGCTTCGCAGTTGTTCGCCCAAAGCAGTTCCGCCAGGTTCGCGAGTTACAACCACCTCTCGTTCTGGGTGGCGACCTTGCATCAACTTGCAAAAGCTATCGATGTGCGTACTTTTTCCCGCACCATCAATGCCCTCAAAACTAATGAAATATCCTGAATTCATAATTATATAAGTCTATTTTGCTAATCTGATTTAGGCATTAATTTGCGTTGATATCGATCAACGGCCGATTCATGCTCATTCAGCGTATCTGAAAAGTGGCTGCTACCATCGCCCTTTGCGACAAAATATAAAGCCTTGCTTTGTGCGGGATGTGTAGCAGACAAAAGCGATTCTTTGCTAGGCATGGCTATAGGGGTTGGTGGTAGACCTTTGCGCATATAGGTATTGTAGGGACTATCTTTGCGTAGATCTGCTTTACGCAGATTACCGTCAAATCGAGGCCCAATACCATAAATGACGGTTGGATCGGTTTGGAGCATCATCCCTTTATTAAGCCTATTTACAAAAACAGCTGCAATTAAGTCTCTATCGCTAGATTTACCAGTTTCTTTTTCAATAATTGAGGAAAGTATCAATAAATCGTAGGGGCTATTTAGTGGCAAACCAGGTGATCTTTGCTGCCATGCCAGGTCAAGCTGCCTTTGCATGGCCTGAGATGCGCGTTGATAGATGTTGATATCAATCTCATCGGGATCAAAGACGTATGTATCCGGATAAAAAATACCTTCGTCACTCGAATAGTTAAGTTTTAATGCCTGCAGTAACGCTTTTGAGCTAATACCCTTTGTTTGATGGATTAGTGCAGGGTGTGAGTCTATTAAATTACGGACCTGCCAAATTGTCATGCCTGGGATGATTGCGATACTCTCGCGTACTCGATCACCGCGTGCTATCTGTAGCAATACCTTTCCAAGGCTGGCACCTTTGGGTAGCAGATAAGTTCCTGGCTTTAGTTTTGATCCAACAAATAAGGCTCGCGCACTTATTTGAAAAGGAAGGCTTGAAAGAATCAGCCCCTGCTCTTTTAGCTGTTCTGAAATACTTGCTAGACCAGATTGAGGGGCAATCTTTACCTTGTACGCTAAATCATTCTGCGCATTAGAGTAACTTGGCACCACCGGCCATAAGAAGATGGCAGCATAAATGGTAACTACAAATCCAATGAGGGCTAAAGTGTAAGAAAGCAGCTTGGGGGCTTTGGACTTCTTTCGGTGAAAAAGAGACCTTCCCTGAATTTTTTTACGCATCAGGCTATGATAAAAGGAAGATGACTACTAAGGACCAAAACTCCCTTGAACGCGATATGCCAATTGATATCGGGCTTTGTGCCCTACCCGACTGGGGCTTGATTTTCGTTGAGGGGTCTGATGCTGTTAGTTTTCTACAAAATCAACTAACCAATTCCGTTTTAGGCCTGAATAAGACCATTCCACCTGAAATGGCGCGTACGCCATCTTCAGTTAGATTAGCTGGATACTGCAGCCCAAAAGGAAGATTGCTAGCTAGTGCTTGGCTAACATTAGCTCCAAGAGACTCTTCTTCAGAGGATCGATTTGCGCTGTTTATTTCTAAAGATATCGCTGCAAGCACTGCTAAACGTTTATCAATGTACGTATTGCGTTCTAAAGTAAAGGTAATTGATGTATCGAATGATTGGAGTGTTTTAGGATTTTGCTCCACAGACAATCAGTTAAATCCATTGACACTTGAAGACTCGCAAATTGGCCTTCAACTTCCTGATGTTCGAGTCCATGATCAAGTCTATGGTCGAGCATTAATTGCCCAACCCAATTCTACAGACCCAAAAGTCATTCAAAATGAAATTTTTGAAACTTGGAATGACTTAGAGGTTCTTAGTGCCATCCCTAGAATTGTTCAGGCGACGCAAGAGCAATTTGTGCCGCAAATGATTAATTTCGAGTCCGTAGCGGGGGTGGATTTCAAAAAGGGGTGTTATCCAGGCCAAGAAATTGTGGCCCGCAGTCAGTATCGTGGCGTTATTAAACGACGCTTAAGATTGGCTCATGTTTCGAGGGATCAACTTAATGGGGCTTCTTTTAATCCTGGCGTCGAGATTTTTCATGGGGATGATGCTAGCCAGCCGGCCGGAATCGTTGTTTTATCAGCGCAAAGTGTTTTTGACCCCAGCCGCATAGACCTTCAAATTGAGTGCAAATTGGAAGCCCTGAAGCATGGGGAAATACGACTAGGAAGTATCGATGGGCCTGTGTTAAAAATGGATCCATTGCCCTACCCTTTGATCGAAATTTAAAAAGCCCGCCAATACTATGTGCCTCATCCTTTTCGCCTGGAATTCTCATCCAGACTACTCGCTAGTAGTAGCTGCGAATCGTGATGAGTTTTATGAACGCGATACCGAAGGAATTTCTTATTGGTCAGAGCACCCAGATATTCTTGCTGGAAGAGATCGAGCAGATGTATTGGGAAGTCCAGGAACTTGGCTTGGCTTTAGCAAAGCCGGTAAGTTTGCTGCTCTTACTAATGTACGAGCGCCTAGCGAAAAAAATCCTGATGCACGCACTAGAGGCGAACTATCGCTAATGTATTTGACTAGTAAAGACAAGCCTTCATCTTTTGTAGAGCAACAATCTAAGCGCTTTAGTCTTTATAACGGATTTAATTTGTTGATGGCCGACTTAAGTGACCCTAAAAATGCAGAGATGCATTGGGTTAGCAATCGGATGTTGATGGGGCAAAGTATTCGCCCTAGAAAAGTATTTCCACATCAACCCTTAGCCCCTGGTGTCTATGGGCTGTCCAATGCCATGCTGGATACCCCGTGGCCCAAAGTAAATCATCGTGTTGCCGCATTCGCTCAAGCTCTCGCAATGGATCATGGCGAACTTAAAAATGCTGACCAATACCTCAAAGTGCTAGCTGATACGCGTTATGCCAGCGATCACGAACTACCTAGCACTGGTGTCAGCAAGGAGTGGGAAAAAGCCCTCTCCCCAGCATTTATTAAAACGCCCTCTTATGGAACGCGTTCGAGCACCTTGCTCAGGGTGCGCAAAGATGGAAACTTTGAAATGGTAGAGCGTCGCTTTGATGCTACCGGCACAGTTGGGCACGACGTCATAATTGGCGCCCTCAGCACCGCACCCGATTCAAACCTTTCGGTTTAATTATTTAGAGAAGTTGCTTACTCGGAACGTAGATCTTCGTTAACTACACGTTCACCTTTTGAATTCCTAGTTGGCAGTCTTTTAATATACTGAAATGTTCCTGTAGCCATACAGCAAATCTCGCCCTGATCGTTGTAGAGCTTGGATTCACAAAAAGCCATTGTGGCAGTTCTACGAACGGTATCTGCCTTCACACGCAATATCCCGTTAGCGGCTTGCATAAAGTTATTTTTTAGTTCAATCGTGACCACGCTTCGATCACTTGGGTCTCCAGAGCGGGCTGCTACAGCCATGGCAACATCCATTAGCGTTAGCAAAACTCCACCATGAGCAACAGCCCAAGTATTGGTGTGCTCTGGCTTAAGGGCAAGAAGGATCTCCCCTTTGCCCATCTCAGCACTAAGAAAACGTACCCCCAACAGTTTTAAGAATGGAACATTTAATTCCTCACCTAAATTAGCGAGTTGAGTTTGTGGATTAATTTGGACTTGTTTATTCATAAGACGATTTTAGGGTCTTTAGCGCCAAATTGGGAAGTCACCTAGAATATCCATATGGCTTTTACTTTGAGTGGCGATGATGTCTGCCAGATAACGCACCCTAGCCCAATTCCCAATCCGTATTGGGTCGCTTTTTCATCCTCTGCAGCAAAACTGATTGGTCTAGAGTTGGGCCCAAATGGATTGCCTGCCGATCCAGCATGGCTTGAGATTTGCGCAGGAAACTCATTGATAAGTGCAAGCTATCAATTTAGAAGTCCCCTATCAACCGTTTATAGCGGGCATCAGTTTGGCGTGTGGGCAGGCCAACTGGGCGATGGTCGTGCGATTCTGCTGGGGGAAGTGAACAGCCAGGAACTACAACTTAAGGGTGCCGGTAAAACACGCTATTCCCGGATGGGAGATGGGCGTGCTGTTCTACGTTCCTCTATCCGAGAATTTTTGTGTAGTGAGGCCATGTATTCATTGGGAATACCAACTACCCGCGCTCTATCCGTGGTCGGCTCTGAATTGCCAGTTCGACGTGAAATCATTGAAACGGCAGCGGTTTGTGCTCGACTTGCCCCAAGCTTTTTGCGAATTGGTCACTTTGAACATTTTGCATCACTACAAGATACTTCACGCCTAAAAGAGCTTGCAGACTTATTGATTCGAGATCATTACCCAGAATGTCAAAATACTGCCGAGCCCTATTTAGAATTATTTAAGCAAATATGCAACCGTAACGCCAAGCTTGTGGCGCAATGGCAGGCGGTGGGTTTTTGTCATGGTGTTCTCAATAGCGACAACATAAGTGCTATTGGCATCACTATGGATTTCGGACCATTTGGATTTATGGATCAGTTTCAAATTGACCATATTTGCAATCATAGCGATCAAGACGGTCGATATGCATATCATCGTCAACCGCAAATCATGCACTGGAATATGGCCTGCTTGGCTAGTGCATTTTTACCACTGCTTGAGTTTATTCATGCTCCCAATGACGCTCAATCGCTGTTACGTGAAGCGCTAGAGGAATTCGCGGTTTGCTATGCAGAGGCATGGCAATCCCTTTTTCGACAAAAATTGGGGTTTACGACTGCTCAGGATGGGGATACTCATCTGATCGAACGCCTTCTCCAGGCAATGCATGATTCGAGTGTGGATTTCACATATTTCTTTAGGATGCTAAGTCAAGTTCGTAAAGAACAGGAATTACAAACAATTGTATTGAGAGATCATTTTTTGAATCGAGAATTAATTGATCAATGGTTTGCTGATTACATTTATCGTTTGAAATCAGAAAACAGTTCTGATGAAGCGAGGCAAAAGGCTATGAATTTAGTCAACCCCAAATTTGTCTTGCGAAATCATCTTGCCCAGGTCGCAATTGATAAGGCTAAGCAACACGATTATTCAGAGATCCAAACTTTACTCAAAATACTCACCAACCCTTATGATGAGCAGGCCGAATATGATGCCTACGCCATGCCTCCTCCTCCCAATTTAGAAAGAGTTGAAGTGAGCTGTTCGTCCTAAGCACGGAGATCTATCTATGAAAAAGACCGATTCAGAATACAAACAGTTATTAAGCGATATTGAATACCGCGTCACACGTGAGGCTGCAACAGAGAGGCCTTTTACGGGAAAGTATTGGGATCATTGGGATAGAGGCGCTTATTCTTGTGTATGTTGCGGTACACCACTATTTTTATCGGATACAAAATTTGATGCAGGTTGTGGATGGCCAAGCTATAACGCGCCTCAGAACGAATCCGCCATTAAGGAGCTTCGAGATACATCGCACGGCATGATTCGCACCGAGGTGAGATGTGCAAATTGTGATGCCCATCTCGGACATGTTTTTGATGATGGTCCTATGCCAACCGGCCTACGCTACTGCATTAATTCAGCATCACTTAAGTTCGAGCCGAGTGATAATGCGCAAGACACTAAAAAAGATTAATAAATCCCAAAGCTTTAGATATCAAACTCAATAAATCATCCATGAAATTCTTATTCGACCTCTTCCCAATCATCCTTTTTTTCATCGCCTTTAAGTTCGGTGATATTTATACAGCAACCATCGTTGCGATGGTTGCTACTATCGGCCAAATCCTCTGGGTTTACTATCGACATCGAAAGATTGATGCTATGCAGTGGGTTAGCCTTGTCATGATTATTGTATTTGGCAGCTTAACCATCTTTTTGCATGACAAAACTTTCATTCAACTAAAGCCAACCGCCCTTTACTGGCTTTTTTCTGGCGCACTATTAATCAGCGCCCAATTCTTTAACAAGAATTGGATTCAAATTCTCATGGGCAAGCAAGTGACTCTTAAACCCAATCACTCACATTCGGTGTGGCACAAACTCAATCTAGCTTGGTCTGCTTTCTTTTTTGTTATGGGCGCACTAAATCTTTATATTGCCTTTGAATTTTCAGAAGACACCTGGGTGAACTTCAAGTTATTTGGTAGTACTGGTCTGCTAATAGTTTTTGTTATTACTCAAGGTATCTGGCTATCCAAGCACATGGAGCATCCTGAGTCATGAGCATCAATGAGGAGCGCATCAAGCTATTTAAAACAGACCTTGAACAGGCATTTACTGCCTTGCAATTAAGTATTGAGGATGAGAGTCACTTGCACGCAGGTCATGCCGGCGCAGCAAGCGGCGGCGGCCACTTTAGACTCAGAATTGTCGCCCCTGAATTTGACTCCTTATCCACTGTAGCCCGGCATCGTGCTGTATATGCCGCATTAAATCGGCATATTCCCAAGGAAATCCATGCCTTAACTATTTCCGCCCTAACCCCCAAGGAGGCAGGTCTCTAGACTGCTTTACACTAGGGTTCATTATTCATAACCTACAGTCAACATGTTAAAAAATCGTCACTTTCTAGCCATTAGCACTATTGCCGCCCTTATCTCTACATCTGCATTTTCTCAAAACGCTGCTATTGTGAATGGCAAAGCCATTCCTAAAGCGCAGCTTGATAAATTGGTTCAGAAATCAGGCCAGCCTGACAATCCTCAAGTACGCGATCAAGCACGTGAAATGTTGGTTACCAAAGAACTCATTCTTCAGGAAGCAGATAAGCGTGGCGTTATTCAAAAAGAATCAGTTCGTGAACAATTAGAACAGTCTCGAGTTGGCATATTAGTTGCTGCTGTTTTTGAGGATTATGTTGAAAAAGAAGGTGTTACAGAGGCTGAACTAAAAGCCGCTTATGAATCTGTTAAGAATCAATACACCGGTAAGGAATACCATGTTGAACACATCTTGGTAGAAAAAGAGGCTGATGCGAAAGCCATCATCGCCCAGATCAAGGCTGGTGGAAATTTTGAGGATATTGCAAAGTCCAAGTCAAAAGATCCTGGCTCTGCGCCAAATGGCGGTGATTTAGGCTGGGTTACTGAAAAGTCGCTTGTTCCAGAGTTTTCCAAGTCAATGGTGCAGCTTAAAAATGGTCAAGTTACTGATAAGCCGGTGAAATCTCAATTCGGTTGGCACATTATCAAAATGGTCGACTCCCGAGATATGAAGGCACCTAGTTTTGATGAACTCAAGGCTGAGTTAAAGCAAATGATTACCTCAGATCAGAATTGGCAAAAGGCTAAATTTGCAGAAATGATGCAAAAACTGCGCTCTAAAGCCAGGGTTCAATAAAGGTAGCAATAGTAGTAGTTACGCTTTTCTAGATGGGTATCGGCGAGGTCGAAGTTTCTGAATCGCCATACCCGCTATACCGCAAGCAAGTGCGGACATTACAAAGACATCTCTAGGCTGAAATAAGTCCCATATCCAGCCTGCACACAATCCCCCAATCGTCCCGCCTAAGCCATAGGATACGGTCGCCATGATGGCCTGCCCTCTTGCTTGCAATGGTCCCGTAAACCAACGTTGCAAAAGTTTAGTTGCGGCACTATGGTGAGCGGCAAAAGTTCCAGCATGCATGAGCTGAGCGAGAATAAGTACTATGGCTGTTGGAAAGAATGCAATCAAAATAAATCGAATTACCCCGACACCAAAAGCGCCTTGAAGAATGACTTCTGAGTCAACACGACTAAGTATTTTGTTTTGGAAATAGAAGAAGAGAACCTCTGCTGCAACACCCAGAGCCCAAAATAGCCCAATCTGAAATTTATCATAGCCCAAGTTTGATAGATAAAGCGAATAAAACACATACAAAGATGCATGAGCAAAAATCATAAAGAAGCCTGAAACTAGAAACCAACGCACATCAGGATTCAGTAGCACCGCGAACAGCTCACCCTTGACCATTTTGCGACGTTCCATTTTAGGCTCGTGAAGGCAAAAAGTAATTGCCGCCAGTGCAAATAAAATTACAGTACCAACATAGGGATACAGCTCAATTCCTTTGTGCTGGAATAACTCGCCTGCAATGAGAACCATCGCTATAAAACCTATAGAGCCCCATAATCTCAAGCGCCCATAACGTTTATCAAAAGAATTGTCTTTGTATAAGGCGTGGATAGTTGCAGTCTCACCCAAAGGCATTTGGCTACTCAAAATAGTGTGTAGAACAAACATCCAAATGAAAAAGCCAATATAGGTTTGTATATAAAAAATGCACAGGAACACCAGCGCCGCTATGCAGGCGCAGACCCTGATGATGCCGATGCGATTTGACAGGTAATCTGAAAGCCATCCCCAGCTAAATGGGCCCACAATTCGGGTGATTTGCAGCATAGACATCAGCACTGCAATTTCAATAACGTTAAAGTCGCGATCTAAAAAGAAAAGGCTTGCATAAGGAGAAACCAAGCCTACGTAAGCAAAATATAAAAAGAAAAAGGACCCGAAGGCCCAGCGAAGAACAGGCGTCATTTAAGCAATCAATTAATCACGTGTTGCGCCTGGTCTCGCAGCGGGAATTGGCTTAAGATCTAACTTGACATCACCGCACTGTGCACGATGTCGCAATGCATGATCCATGATAACTAGTGCTAGCATGGCTTCTGCAATTGGTGTTGCACGAATGCCTACGCAAGGATCATGACGGCCTTTGGTTTGGACGGTTATAGGCTTCCCCTGCAAATCAATTGATTGCTTAGGACTCATAATGCTAGAAGTTGGCTTGATTGCAATAGATACCCGCAAATCCTGACCGGTACTAATGCCACCCAAAGTCCCACCGGCATTATTTGAGGAGAATCCATCAGCGAACAATTCATCGCCGTGCTCGCTACCCATTTGAGCGACCGACTTAAATCCAGCGCCGATCTCAACTCCTTTGACGGCATTGATGCCCATCATGGCATGAGCGATATCAGCATCAAGTTTGTCGAACAAAGGCTCACCTAAGCCAATGGGTACATTACGCGCCCTCACCTCAATGCGAGCCCCACAAGAATCCCCAGCTTTACGCAGTTCATCCATGTAAGCCTCTAATTGAGGAATGACTTGATTGTTTGCGGCAAAAAAAGGATTTGCCTCAATATGAGCAGCATCAATAAACGGAATCTCAATTTCTCCAAGCTGGCTCATGAAGCCATAAAACTCAGTGCCATATTGTTCACGCAACCATTTTTTTGCAATTGCCGCAGCGGCAACAACTGGAGCGGTTAAGCGAGCAGAAGATCTTCCACCGCCACGAGGATCTCTTAGGCCATATTTATGGTGATATGCATAGTCAGCGTGGCCAGGACGAAATGTTTGCAATATATCGCCGTAATCCTGGCTACGTTGATCTGTATTGCGAATGAGTAAGCCAATTGGTGCACCAGTGGTCTTTCCCTCAAAAACTCCAGAAAGTATTTCTACCTTGTCCTCTTCCTTGCGCTGTGTAACGTGACGAGAGGTTCCTGGCTTCCTGCGATCTAGATCAACCTGTAGATCTGCCTCTGTTAAAGACATGCCCGGAGGACAACCGTCCACCACTGCCCCAATTGCTGGACCGTGTGATTCGCCAAAAGTAGTAACAGTAAAGAGAAGGCCTAATGTATTTCCTGACATATCAACATTATGTCATTTGTCGGAAATCTTGGACTAGAAAGCCTTAATTTGTCGTTTTTTCTGCATCTTCAGGCCAGTCACGAATATAGGCCTTGAGCATGGTGTTTTCAAAATCTTGAGCCTCTACAACTGACTTTGCTACGTCATAGAAGGAGATGACGCCCATGAGCACCTTCTGGTCCATTACAGGCAAGTAGCGAGCATGGTCAACCAGCATCATGCGACGTACCTCATCAATTTCGGTTTCCATATTGCAAGTCAGGGGCTTTTGATTCATGACGGATCTCACCTGCAAACCATCCAATTTGCCATGATGCTTGGCTAATGCTGCAATCACTTCGCGGAAGGTTAAGATGCCGACGAGCTTGTCATATTCCATAACAACCAAAGAGCCAATATCATGTTCGCTCATCACGAGCACCGCTGTTTGCAATGCAGTGTCTGGTGCAACCGTAAATAGAGTGCTCCCTTTAACGCGTAAGATGTCCCGAACTTTCATTTTGTCTCCGAATGCGGTGGATTTATAGACTCAATATAGACCCAACTATCTGCTGAATCAAGGGTTTAAGTCTTCGTTTTAGTAACGAATAACCCTAATGACGCCACTTCGTATGGCGGGTAGATTGGCCACCAGGACGGCTCCTGCGAGAGTAATCCACCACGTCAAATAGATCCAGAGTAAGGCCAAAGGAAATATGGCAAAGGCTCCATAAACCGTCTTATAGAACGCGGTGTGGGTGAGAAACAAAGCAAAACCAAACTTCATGAGCTCAAAACTGATAGCAGCAAACAATGCCCCAGAGATTGCGTCTTTCCACAGAATCTGCGAATAAGGCAAAACTTTATAAACCACTGCGAATACCAATACCGCCAAAACAATCGGGGCAATTGTGGCTACTAAGCTAAATCCTATTGACAGAGCTTCTGTCCAGCCTTCGGTAGCGCTGAATAAAGCGCCACTAAGGTAAATGCCAGCACCAAGAAGAATTGGCCCAAGAAACGTGGCTGCAGAATAAATCAGCACCTTTTTAAATAAAGGTCGACTTCGATTAACTTTGAAAATTTGATTAAACGCCTTTTCGATAACAGATAAGGTCATGATGGCAGTCACAAATAACCCAGCAATACCCAAAAGCGTCAGCCCTCTGGCTTGAGCTGAGAATTGATCCAGATAGATAAATACTTGTTGATTGATGCCGCCTGGCATATAAGTATCTAGCAACCAAGTTTTAAATGCATTCTTAACCTGTATCACCCTGGGCAAATACCCGATCAAAATTGTTGCAATCGTTATCATGGGAACCAAAGAAAGAATCGTGGTGTAGGCCAGACTAGCGGCAATTTGATTGAGTTTTTGGTCGCGATTACCCTCCCAGATCTCTTTTGCAAGAGAGAGCCATAATTGGGGGTTACGAATTAGACGCATCGCCGTATCATAAAAGACTATGAATAATCATGACATTTTAGTTTTGTATTACTCCCGCTATGGAGCCACCAAAGAACTGGCACGGCTGATTGCCGAGGGAATTGAGACTGTTCCGGGGGTCAATGCAAGAATCAGAACTGTTCCTGCTGTATCCACCGTTTGTGAGACATCAGAACCATCTGTACCAACTGATGGGGCGCCTTATGTAGAGTATTCCGATTTAAAAGACTGCATAGGCCTAGCTCTGGGCTCCCCTACTCGGTTTGGCAATATGGCAGCGCCAATGAAATATTTTTGGGATGGTAGCTCTTCAGAATGGATGGGCGGCTCCTTAATTGGAAAGCCGGCTTGTGTATTTACCAGCACGGGAAGCATGCATGGCGGCCAAGAAAGCACCCTACTAACAATGATGATCCCACTGCTGCATCACGGCATGATGGTGTTGGGTCTACCCTATAGTGAGCCAGATCTCATGTCATCAACCACTGGTGGCAGTCCTTATGGTGTAACTCATCATGCGCATGCTGATGGTCGTGCTCCTATTAGCCCAGAGGAAGCAAGGCTAGCCAAGGCACAAGGTAAGCGCCTTGCTTTGACAGCTTTAAAACTGATTGGTTAGATCAACTGGCAATGGATAAACTCATTCTCAACAAAAACCCATACCAATTACTTGCTGCAGCGGCATTCGTAGATCTTTTTATTTTGTGCGTTGCGTGGGAATGGTTTATTTCCCCACTGCGCCCAGGTGGCTCATGGCTCATATTGAAGGGGATCCCCCTTTTATTTGCAATTCCGGGAATATGGAAAGGCAAGGTTTACACCATGCAATGGGCATCAATGATGATATTGCTCTTCGTGACCGAGGGCTTAGTCAGGATAATGGAAAGTGGTGCAAATTTTTGGTTGGCATTGTTGGAGACGGTTTTAGCAACTACCGCTTTTATTTGCCTCTTAATTTACTTGAAACCAATCAAGAAGGAAGCAAAAAACTTGGCAAAGAATAACAAGGAATCGTCTTCATGACAGATAAATTCCTAGAACAATTATCACAAATCATTGATCAGCAATATGTTTTAACAGCCGATCATGACAAAGAGCCCTACCTTACTGATTGGCGTAAACGCTACACTGGTAAAGCACTTGCAATCGTTCTTCCACGCACTTCTTCAGAGATTGCCCAGATAGTTCAGCTTTGTGCGACCAATAAGATTTGCATCGTTCCTCAAGGTGGTCACACGGGCTTTTGCGGCGCTGCCACACCCGATCAAACCGGAAATCAGATCGTTTTGAATTTCAAGCGCATGAATTCCATTCTAGAGATAGACGAAGCAAACCAAACTATTACTGTAGAGGCTGGTTGCATTCTGCAAAATATTCAAGAAGCTGCAGCAGCAAAAGGATTTTTGTTTCCATTAAGCCTGGGTGCAGAAGGAAGCTGCATGATTGGCGGAAACTTGGCCACTAATGCTGGCGGCACAAATGTATTGCGCTATGGCAATACTCGCGATCTCTGTTTGGGTCTTGAAGTGGTTACCGCAAAAGGTGAAATCTGGAATGGTTTAAAAGGTTTACGTAAGGACAACACAGGGTATGATCTTCGTGATCTTTTTGTTGGGTCTGAAGGCACTCTGGGAATTATTACTGCAGCCGTAATGAAGCTGTACCCGTTGCCAATTTCTCAATGGACAACCCTTGTGGCAGCCGACGATGTTGCCTCAACAATTGCCCTGCTCAATCTTTTCCAAAAACGCGCTACTTCACTGCTAACCGGTTTTGAGATGATGACCAATGAATCGCTCGTCCTCACTGAAAAGCATTTTCCTCAGAAGGCAAATCCTTTGAAAGGTAATCCACCATATACGGTGTTGATCGAGTTATCAGACCATGAGAGCGAGGCCCATGTTCGGCAACTCTTGGAAGATATATTGCAGGAAGCATTTGAATCCGAACTAATCTCCGATGCAGTTATTGCTAGCAATTTATCTCAAGCAAATGCGTTTTGGCATATGCGCGAGCACATCACGCTTGCTCAAGCAGAAGAAGGCGCAAACCTGAAGCATGACATCACCATCCCCCTATCTGCTTTGGATGACTTTATGCGCGAGACTGATGCATTGATCAGAACTCAATATCCAGGTGTGCGCATTATCAATTTTGGACATCTGGGTGATGGGAATCTGCATTACAACATCGCCGCCCCTGATGGGGTTGAGCCGAAGGAGTTCAATCGCTTAAACGAAAAACCTATTCATGAGATGGTCTACGCCCAAGTAGAGCGCTTTAAAGGATCAATTTCCGCTGAACATGGGGTTGGGCAGCTCAAATTAGAGGGTTTACGGGCTCATAAGGGCGAAGTTGCCCATGAACTCATGAAAAGCGTAAAAAAGGCTCTAGACCCCCAAAATCTTCTGAATCCCCACAAGGTTGTGTCTATTTAAAGACTTCAGCCCCCTTTTTTTCAGATTTATTTGTGATTCTTGTCATCCCAAACCCTTTTTGTTGCGTTAAAGGGGTATGGAGGTGGCAAATATGTCAACAAGACTTAAACGTTGGGCCCGTGCTATTCAACAAATTGACCTATCCAAGAGGACCCCTGAGGTTGCGATTGGCTATTTAGACAGCAAATACCGTGATATCGCATGGCGTTACATCCGAATTCTGGGTTTTGAGCGCACCATCAGCTTCATGGCTAGCAACAATTTCCATCCAGAATAAGCAAAATCAAATGCCATAATCCCTAAATAAATGATTTATTTAGGGATTTTCCTTACTAAGCTGAATTTTCTACCGAAAGAAATCTATTGCTTCCTGGATAACGAGCTCAGGAAGCTCTTCTGGGATGTAATGCCCACAAGCTATCGCCCTACCGGTGACCTCTGCATGTGAAACCTCCCGCCAATCATCAACAGGGGCAAAACACTGATTCACCAGCCCATGCTCACCCCATAAAACTCGAACCGGCATTTCTAGCTTTCTGCCGTCCTTGCGGTCCGCGCGATCATGAATAAGGTCTATTGTTGCAGCAGCGCGGTAGTCTTCGCACATCGCATGCATGCTTTGTGGATTGCTTGCTCCAGCAAGATACTCAGACCATCGATCAGGCGAAAAAATTCCTGTACCAGCATGACGCCCCATGTGATTCTTCAGCCAATACTCTGGATTTGCACCAATCATGGTTTCGGGTACCGGTTCAGGCTGAACCAAAAAGAACCAATGCCAATAACCCCTTGCAAATGCCATTGTGGTCTTGTCATACATTGTTAATGTCGGCGAAATATCCAAAAGCATAAGCTTGAGAACGCTGTGCGGAAAATCTATCGCTAGGCGATGTGACACCCTTGCTCCTCGATCATGACCCAAAACATAAAAATGCTTGTGACCCAATGCATTCATTAGGTCATGCTGGTCTTTTGCCATAGACCTCTTGGAGTAAGTGGAATGATCAGGTTTGCCATGCGGCTTAGAGGATG
Source organism: Polynucleobacter sp. MWH-UH25E (assembly GCF_018687095.1). Taxonomy (NCBI): domain Bacteria; kingdom Pseudomonadati; phylum Pseudomonadota; class Betaproteobacteria; order Burkholderiales; family Burkholderiaceae; genus Polynucleobacter; species Polynucleobacter sp. MWH-UH25E. Next base: position 1,542,765 of record NZ_CP061286.1, read on the forward strand.
CGCCATATCCACGAAGATCAGCAGCTACAACGGTAAAAGATTTTGCAAGCTCCGGGGCTACCTGATGCCATATTGCTTTTGTCTGTGGAAAGCCATGTAACAAAAGCAATGCTGGCCCAGTGCCACCAACCAAACAAGCGATTTCAACAGGCCCATCATCCGATGAGACGGTAACTTGCTTTTGTTCAAAGCCTGGAAAAGTAACGGCCATAGGTTATGAAATTTTAATAAAAATAAGAGGCTGATTATTTAGTTGGAGTAGCGTTTGCAGAAACCTCCATTGCAACGCGTACAACCTTTTTTGCCATCTCAATAAACGAATCAACCGAGCCTGAAGCAGTCCTAAAAGATTCGCCCTGCACGGTGACCAACCCTTCGCCCAATAATTCTTTAGTTTGGCTATCAGTAATTTTGCTTTCCACTAGTAATGCTGGTGTTTTCGAATTCACACCACCAGCATAAGTAGCTGCACTTACTGCAAGACCAATAGGAGTGAAATTCCATGGTTGCAAGCTATCAGTTGAGCTTTCTGCACCTGTGATGCCAACTGTAAATCGAGCAACGCCAGGACCTGGGCTTGTCACAATTTTTACATTGCCACGAGCATTCACCGCTGCAACCATTGAATCTTGCAATGCAATTTGAGCTTGAGAAATCGCCTCAGGCGAAATTTCCTTTGTTGCACTTTGATTTAAGTAAATGGGATCCAAAATTACCGCTGTATAACTTGTCGGGCTAACTCCAGATTTGCGATATCTCCAAATGCGAGTATCGGTATGGATAATGCTTACAGGTTGCAATAAGGCGTAATTGGGAAGAAAACCGGATCGCGGCATTGGCTCTGATGCTAGCTTTGGAGTATTACTACATGCCACAAGGACAGTAATAATGAGTGCCACAAAAGAAAGTCGATGATTGATGCGCATATATATTCTTTAAAGAGAGGGCTAATTAGGAGATGGGCACGGCAGAATCCCGCCGGTCTTTTTATGTAAGGATGGCTTGCAGTCTGCTGATGTAGCTTGAGAAGAGTGGTTTGGAGTAACTGCAGCTGCAGTAGTGGCCTCAGATGACAATTGAGTTGAATTTTGGGTAACAGATGGCGCGCTTGCGGCGGTTTGAGCTGGTTTAGCTGCCTCTAGTCCTACTGATTTATAAAACGCCTTATCAGATCCAGGACATGGCATAACAGCACCAGTCTTTGGATTCACGATATCCTTACACTGAGGATTGGCTTCTAATCTAGCCTCTAGTTTTGCTGTTGAGCAAGCAGTAATGCAAATACCCAGAGTAACTGTTATGCAGAACTTAATACTCAAAACATTCGGCAAAGATAGGTTTAACACTATCCCGCCAAAATCTTAGACAAGAAATCTTTAGCGCGATCAGATCGCGCATCTGGATTGCCAAAAAACTCTTCTTTAGGGCAATCTTCAATGATGCGGCCTTGATCCATAAAAATCACACGATTACTTACCTTGCGAGCAAAACCCATTTCGTGGGTAACGCAACACATTGTCATACCTTCATTTGCCAGCTTCACCATCACATCCAGAACTTCACCAACCATTTCTGGATCAAGTGCTGAGGTGGGCTCATCAAATAACATCACAATGGGATCCATGCTCAATGCACGAGCAATGGCAACACGTTGCTGTTGTCCACCAGAGAGTTGGCCTGGAAATTTATCTTTGTGCGCAATTAAGCCAACGCGCTCTAAGTATTTCAATCCATGAGTTTTGGCGGCGTCAGCTGTACGACCCAATACCTTCATTTGTGCCAAAGTGAGGTTTTCTGTAATGCTTAAATGCGGGAACAATTCAAAGTGTTGAAACACCATACCCACCCTCGCCCTCAATTTAGGCAAATTAGTCTTTGGGTCGTGCAAAGGCGTGCCATCAACAATAATTTGTCCAGCCTGGAAAGGCTCTAATGCATTGATCGTTTTGATGAGGGTTGATTTACCGGATCCAGAGGGACCGCAGATAACTACAACCTCACCTTTCTTGATTGAGGTGCTGCAATCCGTTAAGACTTGGAAGTCGCCGTACCACTTAGAAACGTTTTGAAGTTCAATCATGATGAATTATGGTGTGGACATTAAAAAATTAGCGAATGATTGCCACTTTCGATTGCACTTTACGAACAATCTTAGAAAGTGAAAAACAAATAATGAAGTATGTAAATGCAGCCAAAATATAGGTCTCGATTGGTCGACCATAATTTTTACCGGCGATTTCAAAGCCCTTTAATAGGTCATAAGCGCCAATTGCGTAAACCAACGAGGTATCTTGAAACAAAATGATGGTCTGCGTCATAAAGACAGGAATCATGTTTCTAAATGCCTGCGGTAAAACAATAAAGCGCATATTCTGACTATAGGTCATCCCCAGGGCCTGCGCTGCATATCCCTGCCCCTTTGGTACAGACTGAATACCTGCACGAACAATCTCTGAGAAGAATGCGCCTTCGAATGCAATAAAGGTAATTGTTGCCGATAAATCAGCGCCGATCGGCCGACCAATTAACATGGGAATCAATAGGAAGAACCAAAGAATTACCATGACTAATGGAATGGATCGCATCGTATTGACATAGATGGTTGCCGGATAAGCTAATGCAGGCTTACCAGATAAACGCATTAATGCAAGAAATGTCCCAACGAGAATTCCACCAACAGTAGCAATAACAGTTAACTGCACACTGAAGAGAAGACCCTTCAAGATATAGTTCGTGAAGAGCTCCCAGTTATAGAAACTTAAATCTAAGCTCAACATGCTGACACCATTTGAATAAAGGCTGTGATCATTAATGTGCCGCTGCTTCTGAATTAGCAACAATGAAGCCTGGAATACGTGAACGCTTCTCGATATATGCCATGACACGATTCACCGCAAAGGCTGATAAGGCATAAAGCAAGGTTACCGCTAAATAAATTTCCACCCCATGCGATGTCTCCTCTTGCGCCTGCATCGCAAAGAGCGTTAACTCAGGCACCGAGACTGCAAAAGCAACAGAGGAATTTTTAATGAGATTCATGCTCTCAGATGTCAGCGGCGGAATCACAATACGTAATGCCATTGGCAAAATAACGTAGCGATAGGATTGAAAAGTGGTGAGACCCAAGGCGGTGGCGGCAGACTTTTGCCCAGAAGGTAAAGACTGAATACCCGCCCTAACCTGCTCCGCGATACGAGCCGAGGTAAAAAAACCTAAAGCAATACTGACCAACAAATATGATGGGAAAGATTTCAATACAGGAATGAATGCTGGAACAACGTGGTACCAAAGAAATACCTGCACCAAGATTGGAATATTCCTAAATAGCTCAACCCACGTTGTTGAAAAACGTACCAAGAATCTATTTAACTTATTATCAGGCGGCAAGGTACGTAAGGTACCCATGACTGCCCCTAGAATTAAAGCAAGAAAAAGACCAAGGGCTGCAACCGCTAAGGTCCAGCCCCAAGCCTTCGTTAACCAATCCAAGTAGCTTGGATCTGGATTTTTTCCAAGGGTAAACAAGGCCGAAAAACAATGTTCAACAGGCTCTTGGTCTAACGTGCCCTTACAAAATATTCCTAGATCCATAGTCCCAATCGTATCAAGATGAAATGATTTTCAATAAAAGCGATTGAAATTACTTCTTGTTGTAATCCTCGGCTGGCTTGTCATTCAAATTTGCCCAAGCATTTTTAGTTGCTGGTGATAACTCAAGGCCAACAACAATATTTTTTGGAGGAATTGGTGACAAGAACCATTTATTCCAAAGCTTTGGCATGTTACCGTTTGCAACGATCTTAGCAATAGCAGCGTTCACTGCAGCTCTAAATTCAGGATCATCTTTGCGAACCATAATGGCAATAGGCTCAGTGCTCAATACCTCACCAACAATTTTGTAATCTTTAGGATTCTTGGAATTAGCAATATTGCCTGCCAAAATAGACCCATCCATTACGAATGCATCAGCACGGCCTGATTCTAATAAGAGAAAGCTATCTGCGTGATCCTTACCAAACACTTCATCAAAGTTAACGCCAGTAGCTCTTTCGTGTTTGCGGAGTAATTGAACAGAGGTGGTTCCAGTAGTGGTAGCTACTTTCTTACCATTTAAGTCTGCAATCGATTTAATTCCAGAGTTTGCCTTTACAGCAATACGAACCTCTTCAACATAGAGCGTATTTGCAAACCCAACATCCTTTGCGCGAGCTGTGTTGTTAGTTGTGGTGCCGCACTCGATATCAACCGTACCGTTCTGAACCAAAGGAACACGATTTTGTGAAGTAACAGGCTGATAGTTGATGCGTAGAGTATTCATGCCCAACTTATCTTTAATGTCACCTAAAATCATGCGGCAAATTTCAACGTGGTAACCATCAAAACGGCTGTCGCCAGTGGTGTATGACATGGGGATAGATGATTCACGCACACCCATTGTTACGGCACCAGTGGATTTCATTTTGTCTAATGTTTGGCTTGCCGCCTGAGCATTGATGCTAGCGAGCAATAAACCAGCAGCAATCAAACCTGCCTTAACCATTGAAATACGTTTCATAGAAATTCTCCTTTAATTACCGCACTTTTTTATATGGTGATATGGATACACCTGCATTTATAGCAAATTTATAGGTTAACGTAGGATTTTTGCATGAATTTACGGGGTTTCAACCAGAGCTGAGAGAAAAAGCTGAAATAAAGAAACTTTGGCCTGCCCAGCAGGAGTCGAACCTGCGACCTACGGCTTAGAAGGCCGTTGCTCTATCCAGCTGAGCTATGGGCAGATATTGGCTGGGTCTATATCAGAACTAAATAGAGAAAATGGTCGGAGTACAAGGATTCGAACCTTGGACCCCCTGCTCCCAAAGCAGGTGCGCTACCAGGCTGCGCTACACTCCGACGGAATCAACATTCTACACCGACAGGGCTATTTCAGGCAAATCCTGTAATATTCCGCACATGAGTGCCCATTTTTCAAGCAAATTGAATAAGCAGATACAGGCCGTAGTTGCGGTCTTATTGCTGGCATTTTGCATATTGGGAACACATTGGGTGGGCCTTAATCACAGCGTTTCTCACGTTGGTCTCTCAAAGCAAACTGTTTGCGAAAGCACCACTGCGGCAAGCATAGCTACCACTGCTCATAACTCAGATGTCTGCCATCTATTTGATGCATTAACGTTAGCTGGCTGCATTCCGCCAAGCTATTTTGCTGCGCCTTTAGCAAAACATATACAAGCCATAAGCCATCAGGGAAATGCTGTACAAGTAGATGCGCCCACTCTGATTGCGTATCAATCGCAAGCACCTCCTTCCTTCATCCCCTAAACACTAAGCTCAAACCAGATCGTTAATTCTGGTTTTAATTGTTTACTAATCGCCAATAATTTGGCGAATATGGATGAAGTATGTATTTTCAGCATTTCCGAACTTATCTTGTTGCAATCTCGCTAATCACATCATGCTTAATGAGTGCGAATGTTTGGTCGCAAAATGACCTTGATACGGCATTGCAGATCAATGTCAGCGGCTCTCGCGATGATGGTCAGGGGTTCTTATCACCAAATAAAGTGCTAGCTGGAGATGAGCTGCAAAATAAGCTTGGCAAAACTCTGGGTTCTACGCTTGCAAATGAACTAGGAGTATCGGCTACAGGTTATGGATCTGGGGCTTCGAGACCTGTAATTAGGGGGCTTGAAGGTGCTCGTGTGCAAATCTTACAAAATGGTCTCTCTGTTGGCGATGTATCAAGCATTTCTCCAGACCACGCTGTAGCTAACCCGATGCAAAATACTCATCAGATCGAAATATTACGTGGCGCAGCTGCTTTAATGTACGGCTCTGGCTCTAGTGGCGGCTTAGTGAATGTATTAAATGATCGGATCGTAACCACGTTGCCCGACGCATTGTCTGGCGCAATGAATGCGAGTTATGAAACCGTAAATCAAGGCAAAACAGGCAATATTGAGCTAGATGCACCAGCCGGCCCCCTAGCTTTACATCTTGATTCAACTATCAGCAACTCGAATAACTATCAAATTCCTGGTTATGCAGAGCAAGGTGGACCAAATGCGAACTGGGAGATCAATCCAGGCAAGCCTGTAAACGTTCCCTACAGTGGAAAACTCCCTTTTTCATTTAGTAATCAGAACAGTTTAGGTCTTGGTGCCTCGTATATTCGAAATGATGGCTACACCGGGGTTTCATTAGAGAGAATGAATCACAACTACGGCATACCTACAGCCGAAGGTGGGTTCATACAGCAATCCCAAAATCGCTACGACCTGGCCCATCAGACAAATGATCCATTTGATGGGTTTACCTCCCTAAAGTTCAGCGCAGCAAACACTAACTATCAACATACTGAATTTACCAATAACGGCATTGCCTCTACCCAATGGAATAACGCCGCCACAGAAGCGCGATTGGAATTGGCCCATAAACAGTGGCTTGGATCAAAGGGCGTGATTGGTGCCCAAGTGACTGGCGCAACGCTGAATGTGATTGATTTGACTACATATAACTATGCCATCGTCCCGCAAACAAAATCCAATGCAAGCGCCCTATTTTTGGTTGAAGAAGGACGCTACGGTGACTTGAAAACCAGCTTAGGCGCTCGCTACGGTTATGCAGCGCAAAACCCAAACTCGGCAACTCAGTTTCCCAACCCTAGTTCACAGGGTTTTGTGCCAAATATATATGGGCCACCAAGTATTCAGAATCGACAATTCAATTTGTTTTCATATTCAGCTGGTGGAATGTATGACCTTGCGAAAGGCTACGGTCTTGGCCTAGCATATACCGTTTCGCAAAGAGCACCGACACCACAAGAACTATATTCCTACGGGCCTCACGACTCGACGGCCACGTTTGATATTGGAAACTCCAATTTAGGCACTGAAACATCCCACAATGTTGAACTTAGTTTCCAGAAAACTTTGGGTGATATTCGTAGCAAAGTCAGCCTTTATCGCAACCAATTTACGAATTACATTTATGGCTACTACACTGGCTCATACAGCACAACAAACGAGAACTTTTCCGTTGTTCAGGCTTCGCAAGCGAATGCCAACATCAGGGGCGCAGAGGGCGAGCTATCCTATAACTGGAATCAAACAGGAATTGGTAGTCGCATTTTTGGTGATGTGTCACAAGGCAGCTTTAATGCTGGAGGAAATTTACCTCTACAACCGGCACCACGCTTAGGCGCGGAAATGGCCTATCAACGTAATGGATGGCAAAGCAGCGCAACCTATATTTACAGCTATCAACAAAACCGTTTAGCCAACTGGGAAATCGGGCCAACACCAAGCTATAACCTGGTAAATGCAAACCTTTCCTACACTGAGCGAATTGGGAAAATCAATTGGACTAGCTATTTAGCGCTGAAGAATTTACTGAATCAAGATATACGATATGCAACGTCACCTATGGCTGTACGACTCTATGCTCCACAACCAGGTAGAAGCTTAATGGTGGGTGTACGCGCTGCTTTCTAGTAAATAAGGCAAAGAAAATTAACTAGTTGGAACTAGGTCAACAATACTTTTAGCTGTTCTCATGGCAACATTGACATCTTTAGTCTCAACCATAATGCGAAGCAGTGGTTCTGTGCCAGATGCCCTTATCAGCACCCTGCCAATATCCAGCAGCTCTTTTTCAACTAACTGAATCTGCTTACTTAATGTTTCATCCGTTTTCCAGTTATAGCCGGTCTTGAATTTCACATTTAAAAGCACTTGGGGGAAAATCTTTACATCATCCAATAGTTGGGACAGACTCTTTTTATTGTGACTCATGGCTGCCAATACTTGCAGCGCAGCTATCGTGCCATCACCAGTAGAGTGCTGATCCAGGCAAAGTAAGTGTCCAGAACCTTCGCCACCGATAATCCAGCCCTTTTGTTTAAGCAACTCAATTACATATCGATCGCCAACATTTGCCCGCTCAAATCCCATGCCCAAACTTCTAATGGCGTTTTCTACCGCTAGATTGGTCATCAGAGTACCGACTACACCGCCTAGTTTTTGCCCCCGGTCTAATCGGTCCTTAGCCAACACATACAAAAGCTCATCGCCATTGAACAACCGACCGGAAGCATCAACCATCTGCAAACGATCCGCATCGCCATCCAGCGCAATGCCAAGATCTGCCTTGGCGTCCTTAACCTTCGCTATCAACGCTTCTGGCGCAGTGGCACCACAGCCATCATTAATGTTGCGACCATCTGGATTGACGCCAATCGAAATTACTTCCGCTCCAAGTTCATGGAAAACATGGGGTGCAGTGTGATATGCAGCGCCGTTAGCACAGTCTACAACCAGTTTTAATCCCTTTAAATTGAGATCGCCAGGAAAGGTGGACTTGCAAAATTCAATATAGCGTCCAGCGGCATCATCCAATCTAAATGCTTTACCCAACTCTTTTGAGCTAACGCAACCCATCGGTTTTTCAAGTTCAGCTTCAATTGCTAATTCAAAATCATCTGATAACTTATCGCCATTAGCCGAGAAAAATTTGATACCGTTATCTTGATAGGGATTGTGAGAGGCAGAAATCACAATACCGGCTGATAAACGCAACGCTTTTGTCAAGTATGCAACGCCTGGGGTTGGAATTGGACCACACAGCATTACATCAACGCCTGCTGCAGCAAACCCAGCTTCAAGAGCTGCCTCTAAGAGATAGCCGGAAACGCGCGTATCTTTACCAATAAGTACCTTGCAACGCTCTCTAGAATTTGCATCCCTACTTAATACTCTGCCAGCAGCATAGCCGAGACGGGTCATAAAATCCGGAACAATCGGAAATTTGCCCACTTCACCGCGAATGCCGTCAGTTCCAAAGTATTGTTTTTTCATAAGTATTGATTATAAAACTTTGAGGAATTTGGAAAGAGAGCTAAATCTTAGGTATTTACTGCTTCCCATAGCTTTAAGGCATCGATAGTTTCAGGTACATCGTGTACCCGAATGATTCTAGCTCCACGATCAGCAGCCATTATTGCTGCTGAAATACTAGGTGCAAGACGCTGATCCGCTTCCTTGCCGGTGATCTTACCTAGCATTGATTTTCGGGAGATTCCAGCCAGCACTGGAAACCCCGCCTCTGAAAAGAAATAAAATTTGGCGAGCATCTCTATATTGTGCTCAAGACTCTTACCAAAACCAAAACCTGGATCAAAAGCAATTCGGTTGAAATCAACACCTTTGCTGATCAAAAGATTGGCACGTTCTTCCAAAAACTGCATCACTTCAGCTAGAACATTTTGATATTCAGGATTAAATTGCATTGTGAGCGGATCGCGTTGCATGTGCATTAGGACTATTCCGCAGTGTGGACTCTCAAGAACGACATCGATAGCGCCCTCCTGGCGTAATGCCCAAATATCATTTACGCAATCCACTCCAGCCCGAAGGGCTTGACGCATTGTTTCTGCTTTGTAAGTATCGATTGATAAGGGGACTCCGCAACCTTTTAAACCTTCTATTACCGGAAGCACACGGTCGAGCTCTTCTTGCAATGAAACTGGTTCAGCGCCCGGTCTTGTAGATTCGCCACCAATATCAATTAAATCCACGCCAGTAGCAATCATGATTTCTGCCATGGCAATAGCATCTTTTGCTGATCGGAACTTACCGCCATCAGAAAATGAATCTGGTGTGGCATTTAATATGCCCATGACAATGGGACGCTTGCGTTTTGAGAAGTCAAAAAGGAAACGCCCACAACGCCAAGTTGTGGGCATCTCTTTTTTACCAATATTGTCAGTCACAGACTATTGGAAGATCTAGGCCGTGGCGGGAGCGCTTCCAGCTACTGGGCCAGTTGTTCCAGCAGAATTACCAAATTGAGTAGCTGGAGGAGGTTTAGGAGCTCTGGGTGGGCGACCTTCCATGATGTCCGTGATCTGCTCAGCATCAATCGTTTCCCACTCAAGCAGAGCCGCAACCATTGCCTCAACCTTATCGCGATTCTGTTCTAAGATGGATTTAGCCAAAGCATACTGACTATCAATTAAGGTGCGAATTTCCGCATCAACCTTCTGTTGAGTCAGCTCAGAAACTGTCTTGGTGCTATTGCGACCAAAAATACTTTCTGATTCAGTATCAACATAAACCATGGTGCCAAGGCTATCACTCATGCCATAGCGAGTAACCATATCGCGCGCCATTTTGGTGGCGCGTTCAAAATCATTTGAAGCACCAGTGCTCATTGAATTAAGGAAAACTTCTTCTGCGGCACGACCACCAAAAAGAATCGCTAATTCTTCCAACATGCGATCTTTGTAAAGATTTACACGATCATGCTCTGGCAATTGCCAAGTCACACCAAGTGCCATGCCACGAGGCATGATGGTCACTTTATGAACAGGATCAGCTTTGGGCAGAACCTTAGCAACAACAGCATGACCAGACTCGTGATAAGCCGTATTGCGACGCTCTTCTTCACGCATCACTGCTGACTTACGCTCAGGACCCATATAAATCTTGTCTTTGGCATCCTCGAAATCTTTCATGTCAACTGAGCGCTTATTGCGACGCGCAGCAAACAATGCGGCTTCGTTTACAAGATTAGCCAAGTCAGCACCTGAAAACCCTGGTGTACCGCGTGCTAGAACCGCTGCATTTACATCAGGATCGATTGGAACCTTGCGCATATGTACTTGAAGAATTTGTTCACGACCTCGGATATCTGGTAAGCCAACATGAACCTGTCTATCAAAACGACCTGGGCGCAATAAAGCTCTATCCAAAACATCCGAACGGTTAGTTGCAGCAACAACGATAACGCCGCTATTACTCTCAAAACCATCCATCTCAACCAACATTTGGTTTAAGGTCTGCTCTCGTTCATCGTTGCCACCGCCCATACCTGCGCCACGATGACGGCCAACTGCGTCAATCTCATCAATAAAGATGATGCAGGGTGAATTCTTCTTGGCATTTTCAAACATATCGCGAACGCGAGATGCACCGACACCAACGAACATTTCTACGAAGTCCGAGCCAGAAATCGAAAAGAATGGAACCTTTGCTTCGCCCGCAATCGCACGAGCCAAAAGGGTTTTACCAGTTCCCGGAGGCCCTACAAGGAGTACACCATGCGGAATACGTCCGCCAAGCTTCTGAAACTTTTGTGGATCCTTTAAGAAGTCGACCAACTCAAAAACTTCTTCTTTTGCTTCATCGCAACCTGCAACATCAGCAAAGGTCACGGTATTACTGTTCTCGTCAATCAAGCGTGCTTTTGATTTACCAAAAGAAAATGCCCCGCCCTTGCCGCCACCCTGCATCTGACGCATCATGAAAAACCAGAAACCAATAATCAGTAATGTTGGTCCGAGGTAATACAAAGCAGAAACCAGCATATTAGGTTCGTCTTCTGCTTTGCCAGTAACCTGCACACCGTACTTCATCAAATCGCCAACCATCCAGATATCGCCCGGAGAGATGATTGAATACTTATTGCCATCAGCCGGGGTCACTTGCAATGTGCGACCCTGAACATCAACGCGCTTTATCTTGCCCGCCTTGGCGTCATCCATAAATTGGGAATACGTAACTTGGTTTTGGTCCTTGGGTTTATCAAACTGTTTAAAAACAGTAAATAAGACCAAGCCCACAATGAGCCACACACCGATTTTTTGAAACATATTGCTGTTCAAAATAAGTCCTTTTCTGGATTGATCCAGGAGTTAAAGCGAATCGCTACCTAAGTATTTGATTCTACTACCAGCCTTTTTCAAGGGCCTTAGCGAGATTTATTTAGTAAACCCATGTAAATCAGGGGGTTATTTGCTGAATTTATTGGCTTATTTAGGTGGTTTTAGGTTTCGACCCAAAAGAAAGATTTCCGAAGATCGAGCTCTTGAAGCCTTTGGCTTTCTGGAAGACACTGATTTGAAGACCTTTTTGAAGGACTCCACAATTTGACTGTAACCACTACCGTTAAAGCATTTAATCAACAATGCCCCCTCCGGTTTTAGATGTGCGACAGCAAAGTCCAAGGCGATTTCAGCCAAAAAAGCCATTCTTGCTGCATCCGCCACCCCAACACCAGACAAGTTTGGCGCCATATCAGACAGAACTAAATCGACCTTGCCACCAGCTGATTTGGGTAGCAATGCTTCAAGCGCAGCCAGACCCTCATCTTCACGGAAATCCGCCTGAATGAAATTCACATCAGCAATCTCTTCCATGGGCAAAATATCAATCGCAATAATCTGACCATCAGGCTTGCCAGACTCAATAGCGGGATTGCTTTTGGCAAATTCGGTTAAGCGATTGCGTACATATTGCGACCAGCTACCAGGAGCACTGCCCAGATCCACAATTGTCATGCCAGCTTTAATGAGATGATCTTCCTCATCAATCTCGCTTAGCTTGTAAACCGCTCTGGCGCGATAACCCTCTTTTTGGGCCATCTTCACATAAGGGTCTGTTAAATGGTCTTGTAACCAGCTTTTATTAAATTTATTCTTTGCCACAACGTAATCACTTTCAAGGGCATATTTTCCTTGTTTCTTTACCCTAAAGCAAAAAGAATTGCACTAAAAGCCTTGAATTTTGGATCTAACAGGGCTTATTTGGACTCAATGCTCTATCATCAAGCCCATGACAGCACTTACGATTACCCCAGCGCAACGCAAATCCCTAAAAGCAGATGCCCATGGCCTAAACCCTGTAGTAATGGTTGGAGGTGATGGCTTAACACCAGCCGTGATCAAAGAAGCAAAATCCGCTATCAATCACCACGGACTGATTAAGATCCGCGTGTTTGGCGATGATCGTGAAGAGCGTATTGCAATCTATGAAGAGCTGTGCGACAAGCTTGATGCCGCCCCTGTACAACATATCGGCAAATTACTTGTTCTCTGGAAACCTAAAGATGTAGTTGACGAAGCTTACGCCAATCTTGGTCGCTCTAGCAAGCAGACCAAGAAGACCTTGCAGGCTCCACGCACTAAACGCCAACCAAATCGCACAAGCTCTAAAGTTGAAAGGCGCACTAGCACTTCGGAGAGATCAGATCGACGCTCAGTCTCATCTAAATCTCCATTTGAACGAGCAGCTGCTGCTAAATCAACAACACCAAAAAAACGAGTGTTGCGTTCGGAGGCGGCTGAGTCAAAGATTGGTTGGTCATCTCCAGGCTACCGCAAAGCAACGCCTGCACCAGCGCCTATTAAAAAACGTAAGGTGCGTATGAGTAGCAACAAGAAAAAATCACTGGGATCCTAGTAATTCAAATACACAAACAAACGTCGCTAGTCGACGTTTTTTGTTGACCACCAAACCAATGCAATCCCCAAGATTGATTGAATGATGAAAATCACGCTAGATACCCTGTGCAGCAGTCCAAACAGACTGGCACTACTTGTATCGCGAACGGATATCCCCAATTGCAGGGCTTGATCTCGTAATGCATTCATCCAGGGAATAATAATGAATGCTGCCACTACAGTGCAAATCAGCATCAATAATAGTGTCCAGCGGATTAGCCGATAAGATCGGTTACCAAGTTTGACTAAACGATTGGCGATAAGCATTAAGAGACTACAAACCCCAACGCCAATGTATGAACTTATCTTGAATAGATGAGCGGCAATGACTCCCGCAATCTGCCGATCCCCAATCGTGGCAAACAAAATGGGGACAACTAAAAAACCAATCGTAATGAAACCGCCAACCCAAAGTCCAGAAATTACGGTAAATAATCGCTGGATTTTGGTGTGAGACATTAGATGTATTTAACCGCTAAGATTTCAACCTCGCGATTACCGCCGGGGGCTTGAACTGCAACAACGTCACCCTCTTCCTTACTAATTAACGCGCGGGCAATTGGCGAGCTAATCGAGATCTTATTCGCGGCGATATCTGCTTCGTCATCGCCAACTATTTGATAGGTAAATTTAGTGCCGTCCTCAAGATCCTCAAGATCTACAGTGGCTCCAAAGACAACGCGTCCAGAGACATCCAATGCAGCAGGGTCAATAATTTGAGCGGCAGATAACTTGCCTTCTAACTCTTGAATTCGACCCTCAATAAAGCCTTGCTTTTCTTTGGCGGCGTCATACTCGGCGTTCTCTGAGAGATCTCCCTGAGCGCGAGCTTCTGCAATCGCATTAATGACTGCGGGACGCTCTACATGCTTAAGATGGTGTAACTCCTCTTTTAGGAGTTCTGCACCACGTTTAGTAATTGGAATTGTACCCATGCTGCTAACCTAACTTAAAAAAGGCGCAAAACGCGCCTAGATAATTGATTTTAGATTAAATAAGCGTTCCATGTAAATTCTGCAGAGAATAAACCTCTAAAGAGTCCTTGTTGCCATTCTGCGAAGCTAACAATCCATCCATCACCGCCCTAGCCGCACTAATGGTTGTGTAATAAGTCACGCCGTTTGCTTGTGCGCTAGTACGAATTGAACGAGAGTCTGCGATCGCAGTACGGGTCTCATCAACGGTAGTAAATACCAATGAAATCTCACCATTCTTAATGAAATCGACAATGTGCGGACGACCGTCCTTTACCTTATTTACCAACTTAACTGGCAATCCAGCAGCCTCAATAGCAGCAGCAGTACCTTTTGTGGCCACCATTGGGAAACCGAGTTGGTGCAAGAGCTTGGCAACCTCTACCGCCTTAGGTTTATCGCTATCTTTTACAGTTAAGAGCACAGTGCCGCTCTTAGGCAACTTAATGAATGCACCCAACTGAGACTTAAATAATGCTTCGCCAAAAGTTTTACCCACACCCATGACTTCACCAGTAGAACGCATCTCTGGTCCTAGTATTGGATCAATACCAGGGAACTTATTGAATGGAAATACCGCTTCTTTGACTGAAAAGTATGGAGGCTTCACTTCAGACTTGATATTCTGCTTATCTAAAGTCTGACCCACCATGCAACGTGCCGCAATTTTGGCTAATTGCAAACCAGTTGCTTTAGACACAAACGGAACAGTACGTGATGCTCGTGGATTTACTTCGAGAACATAAATAACATCTTTGCCATAAACATTCTGAATCGCAAACTGCACGTTCATTAATCCAACAACATTGAGACCCTTTGCCATTGCGGCTGTTTGACGCTTAATCTCATCAACGGTGGCATCTGATAGAGAGTATGGTGGTAATGAACATGCAGAGTCACCTGAGTGAACACCAGCCTGTTCAATATGCTCCATCACACCGCCGATAAAGACTTTACCGCCATCGCTAATACAGTCAACATCGCACTCAATCGCATCATTCAAGAAGCGATCTAGCAAGACAGGAGAATCATGAGAGACTTTAACCGCCTCACGCATATAACGCTCTAAGTCGCGGCCATCATGAACGATTTCCATTGCTCGCCCACCAAGAACATATGACGGACGAACAACTAATGGATAGCCTATCTCTTCTGCAAGCTTTAAGGCCTCATCCTCAGTACGTGCAGTACGATTTGGTGGTTGACGCAAGCCCAAATCATGCAAGAGCTTCTGGAAGCGCTCACGATCCTCTGCGGCATCAATCATGTCCGGCGAAGTTCCAATAATTGGTACACCGTTACGCTCTAAGTCCAAAGCGAGTTTCAATGGTGTTTGTCCGCCGTACTGAACGATTACGCCTTTTGGCTTTTCTTTGGCAACAATTTCCAGAACATCTTCAAGCGTTAATGGCTCAAAGTACAAACGATCGGAAGTGTCATAGTCAGTAGAAACGGTCTCTGGATTGCAGTTGACCATGATAGTTTCATAGCCATCATCGCGCATTGCTAATGCCGCATGTACACAGCAATAATCAAACTCAATACCCTGACCAATTCGGTTAGGGCCACCACCCAAAACCATAATCTTTTGCTTATCAGTTGGACGTGATTCACATTCGCCATGCTCAGCTTCATATGTTGAATACATATAGGCCGTATTGGTTGAGAATTCAGCTGCGCAAGTATCCACACGCTTATAGACAGGAACCACCTTTAAACGATGGCGCGCTGCACGCACAGAGGATGCATCAACGCCAAGTAATTTTGCTAGGCGTCTATCAGAGAATCCTTTTTGCTTCACAAAGCGGAGCTCTGCAGCTGACAGGCTATCTACCTTACGCTGTTTGAGTTCAGCTTCAATCGTGATGAGTTCTTCGATCTGCTCCAAGAACCAAGGATCGATTTTGGTTTCGCTATAGACCTCATCTAGACCCATGCCCATGCGGAAGGCGTCTGCGAGATACCATATGCGATCAGGACCAGGTTCATTGATTTCATTAATAATGTCATCAAGATCTGAGGAAACCTCATCTAAACCATCAACGCCGACTTCGAGACCACGCAAAGCCTTCTGGAAGGACTCTTGGAATGTACGGCCAATCGCCATCACCTCACCAACAGACTTCATCTGCGTAGTTAAACGAGAATCAGCTTGAGGGAATTTCTCAAAAGCGAAGCGTGGAATCTTGGTCACAACATAGTCAATAGATGGCTCAAACGAAGCTGGTGTAGCACCGCCAGTAATATCGTTCTTTAGTTCATCTAATGTGTAACCAACGGCAAGTTTGGCTGCAATCTTGGCGATCGGAAATCCAGTCGCTTTAGAAGCTAGTGCGGATGAGCGAGAAACGCGAGGGTTCATTTCAATCACAATCATGCGTCCATCCACTGGATTGATTGAGAACTGAACGTTAGAACCGCCTGTATCTACACCAATCTCACGAAGAACAGCGATCGATGCATTTCGCATCAATTGATATTCTTTGTCTGTCAGAGTCTGCGCTGGCGCAACGGTAATCGAGTCACCTGTATGCACGCCCATCGGATCTAAGTTTTCAATGGAGCAAACAATAATGCAGTTGTCGTTGCGATCGCGCACCACTTCCATTTCGAACTCTTTCCAGCCCAAGAGAGACTCTTCAATCAAGAGTTCACGTGTTGGAGAGAGATCAAGACCACGTTTGCAAATCTCTTCGAATTCTTCACGGTTGTAGGCAATACCACCGCCTGATCCACCCATGGTGAATGAAGGGCGAATAACTACTGGAAATCCAGAGCTACCTGTTTCTTTCTGAATGCGCTGCTGTACTTCATGCGCTTCATCCATAGAATGCGCAATACCTGACTTTGCAGATCCGAGACCAATCTTGGTCATGGCATCCTTAAACTTTTGACGATCCTCTGCCTTATCAATCGCTTCTGGAGAGGCGCCAATTAATTCACAACCGTACTTTTCCAATACGCCATTGCGATGCAAATCAAGTGCGCAATTCAAGGCGGTTTGTCCACCCATTGTTGGCAAAATCGCATCCGGCTTTTCGGCTGCAATAATGCGTTCAACTACTTCCCAAGTGATTGGCTCGATGTAAGTTACATCAGCCATCTCTGGATCAGTCATGATGGTTGCAGGATTGCTGTTAACCAAAATGACTTTGTAACCTTCATCACGTAATGCCTTACAAGCTTGCGCGCCTGAATAGTCAAACTCACATGCTTGACCAATCACAATCGGTCCAGCACCAATAATCAAAATGCTCTTAATGTCGCTACGCTTAGGCATTATTTGCCCTCCTTCTTGCTGGCAGCATTCATGAGCTCCACAAAACGATCAAATAAATAGGCGATATCGTGAGGACCGGGTGAGGCCTCAGGGTGACCCTGGAAACACAGGGCTGGCTTGTCTTTCCATGCCAGACCCTGTAATGAGCCATCAAATAAAGAAACGTGAGTTACTCGCACATTACTTGGCAAGGTATTTGCATCTACTGCGAAACCGTGATTCTGTGAAGTAATGGCTACGCGACCAGTATCCAAATCTTTCACAGGATGGTTAGCGCCGTGATGACCAAATTTCATTTTTAAAGTTTTGGCACCAGCTGCTAATCCCATAATTTGGTGACCTAAGCAGATGCCGAAGGTTGGTACACCCTTTTCAATAATTTCCTTAGCGGCGGCAATGGCGTAATCACATGGGCCAGGATCGCCAGGACCATTTGAGAAAAATACGCCATCTGGGTTCATGGCCAGCACTTCAGCCGCAGGAGTCTGGGCCGGAACCACAGTAAGTTCACATCCACGCTCTGTGAGCATACGCAAAATGTTACGCTTAACACCAAAGTCGTAGGCAACTACTTTTTTGACGGGCTTGGATACATCCAATGACTTATAGGCAGGTTTTCCATTAGGGCCACAGAGTAACCATTCTGCTTCACGCCATTCATAAGGCTTCTTGGTTGTAACCACCTTCGCCAAATCAAGACCAGCCATTCCAGGGAAGGCTTTTGCTAATTCCAAGGCTTTTGCAGATAAAGATTCATAGCAATCGCCCAATTTGCCAGCAACAACCGCGCCAGATTGGGCGCCCTTATCTCGCAGGATGCGGGTGAGCTTACGAGTATCAATTCCGGAGATGCCGACAACACCTGCATTTGCAAGGTAACTATCGAGACTGGCTTCAGAGCGGAAGTTCGATACCCTTTTTGGTAAATCTTTTATTACTAAGCCAGCAGCATGGATTTGATCGGATTCTGCATCCTGGGCATTGACACCTACGTTACCAATATGGGGGTAAGTCAGAGTCACGATTTGTCGTGAATAACTAGGATCGGTAATGATCTCTTGATAGCCAGTTAGTGCGGTATTGAAAACAACTTCGCCAGCAGTCTCGCCTGGGGCGCCAATACTAAAACCGGGGAAGATAGTGCCGTCAGCTAAGGCCAACACGGCAGGAGGAAAAGAAGGAAGCAAGGGTGACAAACTATCTCCAGTCCCTGCTCCATCCGACGCTCAACACCCCAAAAAGACCAACCCGGGGCTGTATATGCGGGAGGTGAGTGTCTTTAAGCGCTAGGGTATTTAATTAGTTTCGAACCCTGTAATCATACCAGTTTTGCGTTCTAAGCCCTTGAATCCCCAGCCAATTAGGCTTTGCAAGCCATTCTCCCTAGACCGTAGATCTAGGGAGTCGTAAAAAGCCGAATTATGAAGCTGCCTTTTGGTCGATGATGGTCTTAATTTGAGACAAGACATTTTGGTCCTCCATGGTGCTAATGTCACCAGGATCACGCCCTTCAGCCACAGCCTGTAATGCACGACGAACAATCTTGCCAGATCGCGTTTTTGGCAAAGCAGTCACAACATAAACATGGCTAGGTCTAGCGATGGCGCCCAATTGCCCGTCAACCGTTTTCATGCACTCTTTTTCCAAATTCTCTGCCTTTGATGCATCTTTTGGAATCACGAACGCAATAGCTGCCTGACCCTTCAATTTATCTTCCACACCAACAACCGCAACTTCGGAAATATTAGGATGACTAGAAATGCTTTCCTCAATTTCACGAGTTCCAAGACGGTGACCTGCAACGTTAATCACATCATCGGTACGACCCAGAATAAAGAAGTATCCATCTTTATCTTTAATGCCCCAGTCAAATGTTGAATAGATCAACTTACCAGGAATCGTCTCCCAATAAGTACTAATGAAACGCTTGTCATCGCCCCAGACGGTTTGCATACATCCTGGAGGCAATGGACCTTCAATGGCGATCACACCCTTCTGATCTGCGCCAAGCTCTTCCGAAGTAGCATCATCCAACAACTTCATGTTGTAGCCAAAGGACGGAACGCCTGGTGAACCAAATTTGTGTGGCATCACTTCAACGCCGCGCTGAATTGCCAACATTGGCCAGCCAGTTTCGGTCTGCCAATAGTTATCCACAATCGGCTTCTTAATCGCATCATGAATCCAACTAGCTGTTGGTTCGTCTAAAGGCTCTCCCGCCAAGAACAATGCGCGCAAGCTAGAAAGATCATGCTTAGTTAAGAATGCGGGATCTTGCTTCTTCAATACGCGAACGGCAGTAGGCGCTGAGAACATCACAGAAACATTGTATTTAGCAACGAGTTCCCACCAAATACCCGCATCTGGACGTAATGGCGTGCCTTCATACATGATGGTTGCCATGCCATTGAGTAATGGACCATAAATAATGTAGCTATGACCAACAACCCAGCCAATGTCGGATGTAGTGAACATCGTTTCGCCAGCTTTGCCACAGAAGATGTGGTTCATAGTTGACATCAAAGCCACGGCATAACCACCGGTATCACGCTGAACGCCCTTTGGTTTACCTGTCGTACCAGACGTGTACAAAATATAAGAAGGATGTGTTGCATCAACCCACTCAACCGGAACAATATCGTTCAAGTGTTTTTGTCTTTCGGTTGCGTAATCGAGATCTCTTCCTGAAACAGTCGTGAACTCAGAGAGACCACGATTCACAATCAATACCTTCTCTGGCTTATAAGTTGCCAATGTGATCGCTTCATCCAAAAGAGGCTTGTAAGGTACCGCTTTACCACCGCGCATACCTGCTTCAGCGGTCACTACCATCTTCGGTTTAGCATCATCAATACGGGTAGCCAAGCTATGAGAAGCGAAACCACCAAATACTACTGAATGAATCGCGCCAATACGTGCGCAAGCGAGCATGGCAAAACATGCCTCAGCAATCATTGGCATGTAAATCAAAACACGATCGCCCTTTTGAATGCCGTTGGCTTTGTAAATTGCTGCCATACGATTTACTTCTTCGTATAGCTCTTTAAATGTATAAGCCTTTTCTTGATTAGTCTCAGTAGAGACTGCAACAAGGGCTAATTGATCAGGATTCGATTTGTAGTGGCGATCAACTGCGTTGTAGCAAAGATTGGTGAGGCCACCCTCAAACCATTTTGCAAATGGCGGGTTGTTGTAATTTAAAACTTTATCAAATGGCTTTTCCCAATGTATTAATTTAGCCTGCTCACCCCAAAATCCATCTGGGTCTTTAATTGAGCGTTCATGGTGTGCTTTATAGGACATGGTCAACCTAATCAAAAAGTTTCAAAAATTACTGGTTTTTGCTCACCCCTTTTGTAGCTGAATTCGCTTTTAAAGTCGGTGAACTACCATTTTTCGCAGATTTTGCAAGCCCTGTCGATGCGGATTTATGCTGAGAAGCAGTGCTTTTCCCTGAAGAATTACCCTTACTTGGGGTTCCTGGCGCACACTTTGCCACCTTTGAGCCCTTAGCTCCTTTGACTGGTTTCGGACACTTAGGCGCTGGTGGGGGTGGTTTTTCCAGACTCAAGCTTGCGTTATCCGCCATTGCCGATGAGACATCACCAGTTCTTCCATTGGTTTTTGGAATGATGATGGTGGAGCCCGCTTTGATGCGCATTCCACGAGGTATGCCATTCACTTGTCTTAAAGAATCCGCATCAACTCCCAAACCTTTGGCAACTTGATCTACGCTCTCGGTCTTAGAGACCTTTACAGCAGTCCAGGTTGATAAGGGTTTGTTGAATTTTTTTAGATTAGCTTGAAATATTTCCGCATGACCAAACGGTAAAAGAATTTGCTGGTTTGCATTGCTTAATATCACCGGCTTATTAAAAGATGGATTTAGGCTATGAAATTCATCCTCAGGAATCTCAGCTAATTTAATTGCAAGTGCCACATCAATATCGTTATCTACATCAATTGCTACAAAGTACGGGTGATTTTCTAGTTGTGGCAAAACAATCCCATAGGCCTCGGGATCCAATACGATCTGTCGATAGGCCATGAGTTTGGGCACATACATGCGCGTTTCACGCGGCATCGTCAGACTTTCGTAATCCGTAGGTAAACCAGCCGCCTGATTGCGCTTTTGCGCTTTGAGCACATTACCGGCGCCCCAGTTATATGCGGCTAACGCCAGTTCCCAGCTACCAAATTGATTATTTAAGCGCTGGAGGTAATCTAATGCCGCATCAGTAGATTGCAATATATCTCGACGTTCATCGCGAAATACGTTTTGCGTTAACTGAAAATCTTTCCCGGTAGCCGGCATGAATTGCCAAAGTCCCACCGCTTTGGCACTAGACTTTGCATTCGTAACAAATGCACTCTCTACGAATGGCAATAAGGCGATTTCAGTAGGCATATTACGCGCATTGACTTCCTGCACTATATAAAAAAGGTAGCGTGAAGAGCGAGCCATTGAACGATGCACATAATCAGGTCTGGCGCTCAGCCAACGAACCTGCTCTATTTCTAGCGGACTATTCATTGGCTCCATCTGAAAGCCATCGCGTATCCTCAGCCATAAATTATCGGATGGCGCATAGACCTTACTAACCGATTGGGTCTTTAGATTTACACGAGTAGCTTTTTTAGATCCGCCTTTGGTAGGTGTATCTGAAGACCAGTCACCCGTACTGGCGCACCCCGATAGCAATGCTATTGTTGCAATAGCAACATAAAACAAACGCATTAAAACTGATCTTTCCAAGCACGAATCACTGCAAGAACATGCGCCGAATCAGGAAGCATCGCTTGCCCTGACTTGGCTTTTGCAGATTGAATCACCTCAGCTTGATCACATCTCATAAATGGATTAACTTGAAGCTCTTGACCAATGCTTGTTGGTAATGTGGGTAGATTTTTATCTCTCAGCTCTTTTGCTCGTTCTGACCATGAGATGAGGTTCACATTGTTCGGCTCTACCGCGAGTGCAAATCGAATATTGGATAAGGTGTATTCGTGGGTGCAATACACCAAAGTATTTTTTGGCAGACTCTTAAATTTATCCAGAGAATGAGACATCTGAGTTGGAGTGCCCTCAAACAATCGACCACAGCCCGAGGCAAACAAGGTGTCACCACAAAACAGCATTGGTTCGACAACATTCGCTTGCATATTTGCAAAATAGGCTATGTGGCTTAGTGTGTGACCTGGAACCTCAAGAGTTTTTAGGGTAATTCTTGGTGCGGAGATTTCAAGTACGTCACCTTCTTTAACAAGCTGGGTTCGGCCAGGGATATTGTCACCACGAGGACCATAAACAGGAATATCAGTGCCCAATTGATCAAGTAGCTTCAAAATACCTCCTACATGATCAGCATGATGGTGGGTAATGAGGATTCCTTTTAGATGGAGCTTTGAGTCATCCAAAAACTGTAAAACAGGGTTAGCGTCGCCTGGATCGACCACCAAGGCAGACTTTCCATCATGGATACACCAGATATAGTTATCATCAAACGCCGGAATCGGCCAAACTTGCAATAAAGTATTCATAAAGTCGATGATACCAACCCCACCCATTCCTCTGCAGAGTAGTGCACCCCCTTGGAGTTCCTGGGAAAAATGGCTCCAATCCCCACCGGGTCGCTATGTATTAGGCTGGGAGCAACAATGTTTAGACCAGATAGTGGCTGACGTTTTTGGGTTTCATGCAGTCCAAATTGGACTCCCGCAATTAAATGGTTTACGTGAAAACCGCATGCCCATGCATGCCCTACTCACTCACGCCAATGACAATCGTGAATTAATCGCGCGATTTAATTGGCACCCCATTGAAGGCAGTACCTCAGAGATGCCATTTGCTAATGAGAGCATTGATCTAATTGTGATGCCGCATGTTTTGGAATTTGCTGCTGACCCTCACCAGATTTTGCGTGAAGTAGATCGTGTGTTACGTCCTGAAGGTCGAATTGTGATTTCTGGATTCAATCCTGCAAGCTTATGGGGTGCGAAACAATATCTCAGTCGCCTTATTGGCAACCCCTACCTGCCAAGAGACGGTCAATTTATTAGCCTAATCAGAATCAAAGACTGGTTACAACTCCTTAATTACTCGCTAGATCGCGGTCACTTTGGTTGCTACAAACTTCCATTACACAGCGAATCAGCCATGGGGCGCATGGATTTTCTAGAACCCATGGGAAACCGCTGGTGGCCTATATTTGGTGCTGTATTCATAGTCTCCGCCATCAAACGGCATCAGGGCATAAGGCTAATTGGACAAGTTCAGAAGGCTCGCATTCCGAGCTTGACACAATTAAGCCCAGCGGCAGAACGAAATAAACTAATGTCAATCCACGAGTCCAGGACTGAACATATTAATGAGCGCTAAACCACATATCATTATCTATACCGATGGAGCCTGCAAAGGCAATCCAGGGCCCGGAGGCTGGGGTGCTGTACTGAAGTCAGGAGAACACGAGAAGCATTTGCACGGAGGTGAAAAGCTCACCACGAATAATCGAATGGAAATCAGCGCAGTGATTTTTGCCCTGCGCGCCCTGAAGCAAAGAAGTTTGGTTGAGCTTTGGACTGACTCCCAATATGTGCAAAAAGGGGTTACTGAATGGCTAGAGAATTGGAAAAAACGAGGCTGGAAAACGGCAAGCAAGGACCCCGTTAAAAATGCCGATTTATGGCAAGAGTTAGACGCCCTACTTCCGGATCATGAAATTTCCTGGCACTGGGTAAGGGGTCACAATGGCCACCCTGGGAACGAGCTGGCGGACCAGCTAGCAAATAAAGGGGTCGAGGAATACCTGCCTTAGAAGATAACCCACTTTTAGGGGCGTTTTTTGCACTCTTATGAGAGAATGGGCAAGCTTTAAAGTACCCAAAATGGGTGTTTAATCCATATAAAACAAAGAAATACGAGACTGTGTCAAAAATTGAATCTACCCTGGATCGTTTGCTTACCAAATTAGTCGGACTAAAAGGCTCCGCCAAAGCTCGCTTATGTAATCTTTGGGCGAAAGCAAGTCCACATACAAGCAAACTAAAAAAACTGGATTTGCCGACGATTAAGACTTTTGCAATTCAGTACAAATGGCGCATCTTATTGGTGCTGATTGTTTTATACGCTGGCTCCAAAGCATTTGACTATTTTTTCCCTGCTGCAGACAAAGCAGGTGGCCCGGTTACTGTCACAACGATTGTTGTCGAGAAAAAAGATATTCCTCTTATCATCGAAGCCACTGGAACCATCGTATCCAACAGCATCGTAGATATACGTCCGATGGTTACCAATACGGTAGCCAAAGTGAATGTCAAAGACGGTCAAGAAGTGAAGGCTGGGGACTTACTATTTACCCTAGATGACCGTAACGACAAGGCAAATTACGAAAAACTTAAAGCGCTAGCCGACGATGCTCAGAAGCAGTATCTGCGCGCTAAAGAGTTAGTTGCAAAGAACTTTATTTCCAAAGCGGGTCTTGAGACCTCATATGCCAATGCTAAATCAGCAGAGGCGGCGGCCAAGGCAGCCGAAGTCCAGTTGTCTTTTGATTACATCAAATCCCCTATTGATGGACGTGCTGGCATAGTTAATGTTTTTCCTGGCTCTTTGGTTCAGGCAAGCAACGTAGTCACTACAGCAACCAGCTCAACCGCAACATCGAGTGTTGGCGCAATGGTTACCATCACCCAGCTAAATCCAATCAATGTTCAATTTGTTATTCCTGAAAAAGATATTCCAACGATTTTGGAAAATCAGTTAGACGGTGAACCACTGAAAGTAACAGTGACTGTGGGGGATAACAGCAAGAAAACGTATGAAGGCACTGTGCTTGTGGTCGACAATCAAGTTGACCCCTCTATTGCTGCAGTTCGAGTAAAAGCGCAAATCCCCAATGAAGGTATGACATTGCTACCAGGTCAGTTTGCTCGCGTTTCACTTGTAGCTAGCGACCTGAAAGATGCGCTATCTGTACCCTCTCAGGCTGTAGTGATTAATCCTCGTGGCAAATTTGTATTTACTTTAGACAAAGACGGCAAAGCCAGCATGATTCCCATCAAAGTTATCTATGAATACCAAGGATCCTCTGTTATTTCTGGTATTCAGGCTGGTGATAAGGTAGTTGTTGAAGGTAAACAAAACTTGCGACCTGGCGGCAAAACCCGCGAATCAAAGAGTGCGCCTGCACCAACAGCTCAGCCAGCCCCCTCATCTCCAGTAGATAAAAAATGACCTTATCTGAGTTATGTATACGCCGCCCCGTGATGACGGTGTTGCTCTCCATTGCAACCGTCATCGCCGGAACTGTCGCCTACCTCAAAATTCCGGTAGCAGCACTCCCAAGCTTTAACTCACCCATCATTTCAGTTAGCGCCTCTCTTCCTGGAGCATCGCCAGAGAATATGGCGGCATCAGTTGCGCTTCCACTGGAAAAAGAGTTTTCTACTATTGATGGCATCACCGTCATCAGCTCTACAAACTTCCTGGGTAGCACCAGCATTACGCTGGAATTTAATAATGATCGCGATATTGATAAAGCTGCTGTAGATGTTCAGGCTGCGCTGTTGCGCGCTCAGAAGCGCCTGCCAATTGAAATGACGATTCCACCGTCATACCGCAAAGTCAATCCAGCTGACACACCAGTTTTGGTAGTGCGCATGAGCTCTCCCTCAGTCAACTTATCAGACTTAAATGCCTATGCAGAAAATCTGCTTTCTCCAAACATATCTACTATCAGTGGCGTTGCACAAGTTCTAGTCTATGGTGCAAAACGCTACGCGGTACGCGTTCGCATTCATCCGGACGCATTGGCGAATCGCAATCTCACGATGGACGATGTGGCTGTTGCCATCAATAAGGCCAACTCCAATAGTCCAGTAGGCGTTTTAGATGGCCCTCGTCAAGCCATCACTATTTACGCAAATCCCCAGCTAGTTAAACCAGAGGAATTTGCCAACCTTATTGTCAGCCAAAAAAATGGTTTGCCCATCTATCTTAAAGACGTAGCCGATGTTACGGAGAGTTATGAGGATGTCAAAACGCTAGCAACTGCAAATGGCGAGCGCTCTATTGCTATTGCCATTTTGCGCCAACCAAGCGCGAATACTGTTGAGGTTGTTAAGTCTGTCAAGGAATTACTTCCGCAGTTGCAAAAGCAAATGCCTGAGTCCATCAAGCTACAGCTTCTCAATGACCGATCGTTATCGATTATCGAGGCGATTCATGACGTTAACTACACGCTAGCTTTAACGGTCTTGCTGGTGGTTCTAGTTATATTCCTGTTCCTAAAACACATTTCTGCAACGGTAATCCCGTCGATTAGCTTGCCAATCTCTTTGATTGGCGCATTCTTCTTGCTGTATTTCTTGGGCTATAGCCTAGATAACATTTCTCTACTGGGTATTACGTTAGCAGTTGGCTTGGTAGTAGATGACGCGATTGTGGTCCTCGAGAACATCATGCGCTACGTCGAAGAAGGAATGGAGCCCTTAAAGGCCTCCCTCAAGGGCAGCAAAGAGGTTGGGTTCACGATTATTTCTATCTCAATTTCTCTAGTTGCGGTATTTATTCCCCTCTTTTTCATGGCTGGTCCTATCGGCCTTTTATTTAGAGAGTTCGCAGTTGTAGTGTCGCTATCGATTTTGGTATCAGCAATTGTTTCATTAACTGTTGTACCGATGCTTTGCAGCCGATTCCTACCAAAGCCAGGCGAGCATCCCAAGGAATACGAAGTCAATAAGAAATTTGATCGTCTGTTTGATTGGATGCTAAAGACTTATATTCATTATTTAGATCTTGCATTAGCGAACCGCAAAAAAGTTCTGTGGGGCGCAGCATCAACTTTTGTTATTACAGTGGTTCTGTTTATTAATAGTCCCAAAGGCTTCTTCCCCGAAGAAGATATTGGACAAATCCAGGCAACTACTGAAGCTTCAGAAGATATTTCTTTTAAGGCTATGCTTGCATTACAAGATCGTGCAGCAGAGCTGGTTAATACCGATCCAAACGTTGCCAGCTCTATTTCCGTGGTTGGTGGCGGCGCTAGCTCTGGAACGAATACTGGACGCATCTTCATCATTCTGAAGGACAAGGCTGATCGCCAAAAGATGTCTAAGGTGATGGAAGGATTAAGAGCCAAATTTAAAGAGATTCCAGGATTGCAAGTGTATATGCGCCCCGTCCAAAATTTACAGCTGGGCGGAAAGAATAGTAAATCTCGCTATCAATTTATTTTGCAAAGCGTGGGTTTTGAAGGTGTTAATGAATGGGCAGACAAGCTCATGCAAAAAATGCGTGCTGATCCGATGTTCAGGGACGTTACCAGCGACTCCCAGCTCAAAGGCTTGAACGTCAAGATTGATATCAATCGTGAAAAAGCTGCTAGCGCTGGTGTGTCAATTGCAGATATTCGTACTGCCTTGTATACAGCCTATGGCGAGAAGCAGGTCTCAACCATCTATACACCCGTTAATACCTACTACGTAATTCTTGAAGCATCAGAGGATGATCGTCAATTTGAAACGGATCTGAATAAGATCTTTGTACGCGGCCGTGCTACTGATAAGCTAATCCCCCTATCAAGCCTAGCCACTTTTAATCGGACGATTGGACCAACAGCAGTTAACCATCAAGGCCAAATCCCTGCGGTAACACTTTCATTCAACTTGGCACCAGATGTCTTTTTGGGTGATGCCACTAAAAAAATTGAAGAATATACAAAGCAAATTGATCTGCCACCCTCTATTATCACGAGCTATGGCGGTGATGCCGCAGTATTTAAGAGCAATCAATCAGGTCAGTTAATTTTGATCTTTGCCGCTTTAGGTGTGATCTATATCTTGCTTGGCGTGCTGTATGAGAGTTATATCCATCCATTAACCATTTTGGCCGGCTTGCCATCAGCAGCAATCGGTGCAATTGTTTCGCTAAGGCTTTTTGGATTTGAATTAACCATCGTCGCCTCAATTGGTATCTTGCTCTTGATTGGTATCGTCAAAAAGAATGCGATCTTGATGATTGACTTTGCGCTAGATGCACAGCGAAATCAAAATATGACCCCCGAGAAGGCTATTAGAGAGGCCTGTATTTTGCGTTTCAGACCAATCATGATGACGACTTTTGCGGCATTAATGGGCGCCCTACCTATTGCATTAGGGATTGGCGCAGGAGCTGAATTACGACAGCCATTAGGCATTAGCGTTGCTGGCGGTTTGATTTTTTCTCAGTTCGTCACCTTGATCATCACTCCTGTTATTTATCTTTATCTTGATAAATATGCTGGTAATGGTCCAATGGATATCCCCGCCTCCGTGCTTGAAGGAACTTAATGCGCCAAGTTATTTTAGATACTGAAACAACAGGGCTGAGTCACGCAACTGGTGATCGCATCATTGAAATCGGTTGCGTTGAGGTCATTGATCGCAGGCTTACCGATAGAACCTTCCATTACTACATCAATCCAGAGCGCGATATTGATGCCGGGGCTTTTGCTGTTCACGGACTTTCAAGGGAATTCTTATCTGACAAGCCTTTATTTGCCAATATCGTCGAGGAGCTAATCGAGTTTGTGGATGGCGCTGAGATTGTTATTCATAATGCAGCCTTTGACTTGGGCTTCCTCGACAATGAATTCGCTCTCTTGAAACGCCCGCCATTTCGCGGACTTGCCTCAAAGATAACTGACACCTTGCTCGATGCTCGTCAGATGTTCCCAGGCAAAAGAAACTCTTTGGATGCCCTTTGCGATCGCTTCTCTATCAGCAATGAGCATCGCACCCTTCACGGAGCGCTATTAGATGCTCAGCTATTGGCGGAAGTGTATATCGCCATGACAAGAGGTCAAGAAGATCTCTCTATTGATCTGATTGACTACACCGTTAACGATGAAGAAACAGAATCTACATCCAAGACCTTGCCAACTCAACTCAAAATCATCGCAGCAAGTGTAGATGAGATTGAACAGCACGAAAAGATTCTGGGTGAAATTGCTAAATCAAGCAAAAAGGACCCCGTATGGAGTCCCTTAAAAGCAGCGCAAAACTAATAAGCCTTAGACTGCAGCAGCGATAGCCTTACCAAGATCATCTGTTTTAGCTGCACCACCAAGATCAGGCGTCAAAGGAGTATGCGCAGGTCCAGCAGCTAAGACTTTTTCAATTGCGGAAAAAATCGCGTTACCAGCTTCAGGGTAACCCAAGTGATCCAGCATCATCGCCCCACTCCAAATTTGACCAATCGGATTAGCAATCATTTTGCCGAAAATATCCGGCGCTGATCCATGAACTGGCTCAAAGAGTGATGGGAATTTACCTTCAGGATTAATACTTCCCGATGGAGCCACAGCGATAGTACCTGTACATGCAGGTCCCAAGTCTGAAAGGATGTCGCCAAATAGATTGCTTGCAACAACCACATCAAAACGATCTGGATTCATAACGAAATGAGCTGCCAAGATATCAATGTGGTATTTATCCGTTCTGACATCACCAAATTTCTTGGACATGGCTTCCACACGCTCATCCCAATAAGGCATCGTAATTGCAATACCGTTAGACTTTGTGGCCGATGTTAGATGTTTCTTTGGGCGGCTCTGGGCAAGATCAAAAGCAAACTGCAAAATGCGATCTACGCCTTGTCTTGTAAATATCGATTCTTGAATTACGAATTCACGATCAGTGTCCGGGAACATTTTTCCACCAACACTGGAATATTCACCTTCAGTGTTTTCGCGCACAACGAAGAAATCAATGTCACCTGGCTTGCGATTTGCTAATGGGCAAGGAACACCTGGTAATAAGCGTACTGGACGCAAATTGACGTATTGATCAAATCCGCGTCGGAATTGAATTAAGCTACCCCACAATGAAACGTGATCGGGCAAGATATTTGGCATACCAACAGCGCCAAAGAAAATCGCATCGTACTTCATTAAAGTATCAAACCAATCATCTGGCATCATTTTGCCGTGCTTGAGATAGTAATCACAGCTCGCAAAATCAAAATGATCGAACTGCATACCAATGCCAAACTTGCGGTTAGCCGCCTCTAAAGCGCGAACGCCCTCTGGCATCACTTCTTTACCAATGCCGTCACCTGGAATAACGGCAATCTTAGGATTTTTGAATATTTTTTTTGTATTCATAGGTATGTAGTCTCAAATAGTGGTTTTTGTAGATTGAAGGCTTTATTTTAACTTTTTAAAACTAGCTAATTGCGCGGCGGATCTCGTCAGGGGGTGCTTTTGCGCCCTTACCAAGGCTCTCTGAATCATATTCTGTGGTGTTTTCAATGGTTTCAGGAATATCTTCTTGCATGCGGATATTGTCCTTTGGGCAAATTGGGGCGCCATAACTGGCCCACTTTTTTAGTAGAGTCACTTCATAACCACATTGCCCACACTTAGCCTTACTTCTACTCGCATTGCTAGGTCTAGGCGGTGGAAACACAATTGCATGATGGGGATAGGGTCCGAGTTCCTGACTAATCATCATTAACTTTACAGTGAGCTCTTCTGTAGCATGCGCCATCCGAGCTGGCCCTTCCAAGCCAACAGTTTGAGCTATTCCCTTGAAATCCTCTCCATGACCACTAAAGCAATCATCTACTGCATGGCATAACTCATGCACCAAAGTGTCTAGCAACTGAATCGGGTCATCGAGCTTTGGTGAGATAAATATCTCATTCACACCGCCACCAGATCGCTCACGAGGCCAACACTGACCCAAGGTTGTCCTTGGACTGCTTGACGCTGGGAACCCACATGAGACTCTTACGGGAGGAATGGCATAGCCCGCTTTTGAAAATATGGGTTCTAGGTGCTTAACGGCATCTTCTAGCCAAGCTTCGCGTACAGAATGTTGCTTCATTTATATAGAGAATAAATTGGTAAATATTAGAGAGAAAACAGCCGGAAATTGCGATCATACGCTACCAAAAGTAGAATACCTGAATGAAAGATCTTGAAAGCCTGAGCGCATCCCAGGCCGCTAAAAAACTAGCTAAACGGGAGATTAGAGCAACTGACTTGCTACTGGCCTGCTTAGATCGCATTGGGCAGCGTGAAAGCGTTCTAAAGGCATGGGTCAGCCTAGGAAAGGAAAACGCCCTAGCCAAAGCCAAAACCCTGGATAAAGGCGCTATTAAGGGACTATTGCATGGCCTTCCAATTGGCGTAAAAGACCTCTTTGATACCCATGATTTACCCACCAGTTATGGATCATCCATCTATGCCAATAATTACCCCAGCACCGATGCCGTTTCCGTAGCGCTGATGCGCCAATCCGGTGGCATCATTCTCGGAAAAACGGTTACTACCGAGTTTGCCTCCTTCAAAAGCGGTCCAACATCAAATCCTCACCATTCTCACCATACGCCTGGCGGTTCTTCAAGCGGATCTGCAGCTGCAGTGGCGGATTTTATGATTCCACTTGCCACCGGCAGTCAAACTGCGGGCTCTATTATTCGACCAGCTTCATTTTGCGGGGTTGTTGGATATAAGCCTAGCTTTGGAAAAATCAGCACAGCTGGCGTTAAGAGTCTTGCCCCATCATTAGACACACTAGGTTGTTTTGGTCGCACTGTAGAAGATGTAGCACTAGGTGTCGCTGCAATGAGCGGCGATCATGAACTGGCAAAGGTGGCTGATCTTCACAATAAAGCTCGTATCGCAATTTGCAAAACTCCTGAGTGGCTATATACAAGCCCAGAAACACGTGGCGCACTTGCCCTTGCTCGCTTTAGTGCTGAGTCATTTGCCAAAGGAAATGTAAATGATATTGAGCTACCTAACGAACTTAAACAACTGACTCAAACACAAATACGCATCATGCTAAGTGAGATGTCGCGCAGCCTTGCTTTTGAGCGCATGCAGTTCCCTAAAAAACTCAGCACGATGATTACATCGCAAATTGATCAGGGCGCCTCCATTGAATTTAGCCAATATAAGCGCGACTTAGATCAAACTCAGATGGCCAGAAAAGCCATGCAGAATCTGTTTAATGAAGACATTGATTTAATCATTGCGCCCAGCGCCATTGGAGAAGCGCCATTAATTAAAGAGGGCACTGGCGACCCTCTGTTCTGCCGAACCTGGACATTATTGGGCCTGCCCTGCATTAATCTCAATATCTCAACTGGACCCAATGGACTTCCAATTGGAGTACAACTCATTGCCGCTTACGGCCAAGATCAATTTCTATTGAGTGCTGCAAAAACGTTTGCGCTTGCATTACCTGATCCCGTTTTGCGAGATCAGGCATAACAGGTTCTTTAATCTAAAGTAATGTTTGCAGATTTAATTACCTTATTCCAGTAAGGTAATTCTTTTTTGACAAGCGCTTCGGTAGCGGTAGGACTTTGATAGCGCAACTCAACACCTGCCGCATCCGCACGCTCCTTTACCTCTGGCAAAGCAAGACTCTTTTTAACTGAGTCTGTCAACTTAGCAACAACAGGTGCTGGAGTGCCTGCGGGTGCGAATAGCCCAACCCACGATTCCAGCTGAAAAGATGGGAGACCCGCTTCAGCAGTGGTAGGAACATTGGGCATACCAGGATGACGATTTTTACCAGTCACAGCTAAGCCTTTTAACTTACCGCTTTGAATATGTTGCATTAATGAGGGCGGGGTTGAGATAAAGACCTGCACTTGCCCAGCCAATACATCCTGAATAGCAGGACCAGACCCCTTGTATGGAACGTGGATCATATCCACACCTGTAATCTGCTTAAACATTTCTGTACCGATGTGCGATACCGAGCCATTTCCCTGAGAAGCATAATTTAATTTACCTGGGTTGGCTTTTGCATAGGCAATAAATTCTTTGAGATTGTTCACCGGAACAGATGGATGGACCGCAATCACATTCGTCGATACAGTCAGCAATGCGATTGGGGAGTAATCCTTAATTGGATCCCATGGCAATTTATCCATTAATGCAGGATTACCAACGTGATAACCAGAATAAGAAATCAATAATGTGTATCCATCGGGTTTTGCTTTAGCTACATATTGATAGGCCGTGTTACCGCTAGCCCCAGGCTTGTTGTCAACCACGACTGGCTGACCAATTACTCGAGTTAGCGGCTCACTCAATAAACGCGCTGAAGTGTCAACAAGTCCGCCAGGAGGATTTGGAACAACTAGAACAATTGGTCGATCAGGATAAGACTGGGCAAAAGCAATATTCATGATTGCCATCAGACCTAAGATTAAGGACTTTGCAGTTACAGAAAATGTTCTCATTTAATCTCCACAGAAATTCATTTAATTGCTTATTGAGTTACTTAGCGTTGTCCTACTTTCACATCACCAAAAATAGCTTGCGCCTCACGAGGCAAGCAACGCCAGTAACGTTCATTCGCTTTTACTGTAGCACCGAGAGCAGCAGCAGCCTCCCAACCCCAACGTGGCTTATATAAAAATGCGCGAGCTAGAGCGATTAAATCGGCATCACCAGCTTGCAAAATAGCTTCGGCTTGTTGTGGCTCAGTAATTAGACCGACTGTCATGGTTGGCAAACCAGAATGGTCTTTGACAATCTTAGCAAACGGCACTTGGTAATTTGGGCCTATTACAATTTTTTGTTTGGGTGAAATACCGCCGGAGGAAATATGCACAAAATCGCATCCCAATGGTTTGAGACGTTTAGCAAACTCAGCGGTTTCTTCAGGAGTCCAACCTCCTTCGATCCAATCACTTGCCGAAATACGGATACCTAGTACGCCGTCATACGCCTTACGCACCGCACTAAATAACTCCAATGGAAAGCGAATACGGTTTTCAAAAGAACCGCCATAAGCATCGGTACGTTGATTGGCAATCGGCGATAAAAATTGATGTAACAAATATCCATGTGCACCATGCAATTCAATTCCATCTATACCAATTCGTTCAGCGCGTTGGGCTGCCTTAACAAAAGCATCAATCAGTGCGCTAAGTTCCTCAGTTGATAGTTCGTGCGGCACGCGCTCGCCATCTAATTGGGGAATAGCTGATGGCGCCAAAGTTTCCCAACCACCTTGATCAACCGCCAGAAGTTGTCCGCCATCCCATGGAGTTGCGCTGGATGCTTTGCGTCCGGCATGAGCCAATTGAATAAATACTGGTGTAGCCGGTGCAAGGTTTCTGGCCCGGTTTAACTTATCCTTTAATGCGGCCTCAGTTCTGTCATCCCATAAGCCCAAACATGCGGGTGTAATGCGCCCCTCTGGAGTTACTCCAGTAGCCTCAATAATGAACAGCCCTGCTCCGCTATTGAGCAAACTTCCCCAATGCATCAGGTGCCAGTCAGTGGCTTCGCCATTTAATGCTGAGTATTGGCACATCGGCGCCACCACAATGCGATTAGCAAGGGTAAGTGGGCCACGTGGTGAACCAAGGGTGTAATTGGAGAAAAGAAGGCTCATGGCTAGGAAATAGTCTAAATATGGGGTGAAAATACGAAATTTATCGTTAAGCGTTAAAATAACAAAAGAAGAATAAACGAGACAGAGAAGTCCTGCAGACCCTTGGTCTGAATGGCTTTTTACCCAAAAAACCTAATTAAATACTAAAAATGACTATGAATGCACCGCAAGCCTTTGAATCAAAAGAAGATATTGGCCACTACGTAGGCGGCTCCGTTGTTAATCCAAAAGACGGTCGTTTTTCGGATGTCTATAACCCTGCAAAAGGGGCCGTTGCTCGCAGAGTTGCATTGGCCAGCCGTAAGGAAGTCGATGCCGCAGTGGCGGTTGCCCAAAAGGCATTTGAAAGCTGGAGCCAAACGAGCCCACTCAGACGAGCGCGCATTCTTTTCAAGTACCTCGAATTACTGAATGCCAACCGTGATGAATTAGCTGCCATCATTACCGCCGAGCATGGCAAGGTGTTTACCGATGCTCAAGGAGAAGTCACTCGCGGCATTGAAATTCTCGAGTTCGCAACAGGCATCCCTGAACTCCTTAAAGGTGACTACACTGAGCAAGTATCTACTGATATCGATAACTGGGTAATGCGCCAACCTTTAGGTGTTGTTGCTGGTATCACCCCATTTAATTTCCCTGTCATGGTTCCAATGTGGATGTTCCCAATGGCCATTGCTTGCGGTAATACCTTCATCCTCAAGCCCAGCCCAACAGATCCATCCGCATCTCTATTTATGGCTAAGCTACTAAAAGAAGCAGGCTTACCTGATGGCGTATTCAACGTAGTTCAGGGTGATAAAGAGGCAGTGGATGCTTTGATCGAGAATCCAGATGTGAAAGCAATCAGCTTTGTTGGATCCACTCCAATTGCCAACTATATCTATGAGCGCTGCGCTCACTTTGGCAAACGCTCCCAGGCACTTGGTGGTGCCAAGAACCACATGGTCATCATGCCAGATGCGGATATTGATAAAGTAATTGATGCATTGGTTGGCGCAGCTTACGGCTCTGCAGGCGAGCGCTGCATGGCGATTTCAGTAGCTGTGCTCGTTGGAGATGTAGCCGAGAAGATCATGCCGAAATTAATTGAGCGCACTAAAACGCTCAAGGTTAAAAATGGCATGGAGCTTGATGCAGAGATGGGCCCGATTGTTACTAAGGCCGCCTTAGAGCGTATTACCGGCTATATTGAAAGTGGCGTTGCCTCAGGTGCGAAACTATTAGTGGATGGTCGCGGCTTTAAAGTTCCTGGAAATGAAAATGGCTTCTTCTTGGGTGGAACCTTGTTTGACAATGTCACTCCAGACATGAAGATCTATCTCGAAGAAATCTTTGGGCCAGTACTCTCCTGCTTACGCGTAGCTAACTTTACAGAGGCATTGAATCTAGTTAATTCTTGCGAGTTTGGTAACGGCGTTGCCTGCTTTACTAGCGATGGCAATATCGCTCGTGAATTTGCTCGTCGCGTCCAAGTTGGCATGGTTGGCATTAATGTTCCAATTCCTGTTCCAATGGCTTGGCATGGCTTTGGAGGCTGGAAGAAGTCTCTCTTTGGCGACATGCACGCATATGGCAAAGAAGGTGTTCGCTTCTACACCAAGCAGAAGAGCGTGATGCAACGTTGGCCTGAAAGCATTGCCAAAGGTGCTGAGTTTGTGATGCCTACCTCCAAATAAGGGGCAAGGTTTTCAGCATTTAAACCATCTGGCAATAACAAAAATGGCGATCCTTTGATCGCCATTTTCACTAGGTGTTAAAGAATTTACTGCAAAGTATTTTTAAACGCGGGAATAATTGGCACCGCCAATACTTCAATCCCCTCTTCTCGCAAAGATTCCGCTTCATCCAATGTAGTTTGCCCACGAATGCTACGCTCCGGTGCTTCTTTATAGTGAATTTTTCTAGCCTCTTCAGCAAACGCAGTACCAACATCCTCTGACTTACCCATGAGTTCGCGCATTCCCTTTAGGAAAGCTGCCTGAACCTGAGCCTCTAGTTGAGAATGATCGTTACCAGTTAGCGCAACCACTTCACCAGATCCCGTATTTGCATTTATATCTTCAGCTGGGCTTATGACTGAGTTGGAAGATTTTGCAATATGCGGGGCAGATGGCATGCGGGTAATTTCCGTGCTGTCACATACAGGACAGGCGAGCATGCCCTTCTCTTGCTGAGCGAGACAATCCTCTTCAGAGGCAAACCATCCTTCAAAACGATGATCTAAGGGACAGGCGAGGTTGTAGACTTTCATAGAGGCTAAATGGGGGCAAAAATGCCAAATTCAATACCATTATTTTAATAGGAATTGAATTTATCCATGAAACGCCTCAGGAAAGCGCCCTAGCCTGAGTTAGACCTCTGCGATAACGGTCTAACCAGTATGCAGAAATAGTAGTTTTAACATCGGTAATCTCGCCTGACTCGATCCACCCAAGCAATTGATCCAAGGGGGCAGCAAAAACATCTAAAAACTCTTCCGCATCCAATCGACTTTTGCCAGGAACCAAATTCTCCGCCAAATAAATATCAATGAATTCCGTGGAATATGAAATTACTGGATGTATACGACGGATATAACTCCACTTTTTAGCCGTATAGCCCGTCTCCTCTTCTAGCTCACGTTGCGCGCACAGCAAATGATCTTCACCAGCCTCTAACTTTCCCGCCGGAATCTCTATACACGCTTTGGCGATCGGATAACGATATTGGCGCTCTAGCAATATTCTGCCGTCATTCAATATCGCAACAACCGCCACAGCCCCTGGATGGATTAAATACTCACGCAATGCTGTCTTACCATCAGGCAATCTCACTTGGTCGCGTTTCATATTTAAAAAGATGCCGCCATAGACATCTTCTCCATTGATGCGATCTTCTCGCAAATGCGTATCGCCGACAGGTAAATCTTCAAATGATTTTTCAGTCATATCTAATAATCTACGTAGTTAATACAGATTTACTAATGATGATTTATGGAATTATCAAAGCATAACAACTATCGATGACAAGTCTATGTCGATCATCAAAAAAATAAAGGCTCCATACGGAGCCTTTAAATTCATTATTTAGTGTGCTTATGAGCCCAACAATGTACGACGCATTGCATCCAAACAAATGCTCATCAGACTGGCTGGAACAATACCAATAGCAAGCACGAGAATAGTGTTCAGACTCAATATCCCTTTAGCAACGCCAGAACCAGAAACGCTGTGCTCATGAGCTGGCTCATCAAAGTACATTACCTTAACGACTCTGAGATAGTAGAAAGCGCCAATCAAGGAAGCGATTACAGCAATAATCGCTAAGAAAGTATGTTCTGCATCTACTAATGCCTCTAGTACACCTAATTTAGCCGCAAAGCCAACAGTTGGTGGAATACCTGCTAATGAGAACATCATGACCAAGCCAATAAAGGCAAACCATGGATGCTTCTTATTTAATCCCTTAAGGCCTTCCAATGTTTCGCAGTCATACCCTTTACGAGATAACACCATCAGGAGACCGAAGGTACCCAATGTAGTTAAAACATAGGTAATCGCATAAAACATAGATGCGCTAAATGCATGATCGTCAAATACAGACAACATACCAAGCAAGACAAAGCCCATTTGCGCAATTGCTGAATAAGCTAACATGCGCTTCACATTGGTTTGCGCGATGGCCGTCACGTTACCCACAACTAATGAAAGAATCGCCAAGAGAACCAACATAGGCTGCCAGTCGCCCATTAATGGCAACAAGGTATTTACCAATAGTCTAAATAGCAATGCAAAAGCGGCCAACTTAGGTGCCGCGGCAATCATTAGCGTTACTGCTGTTGGTGCACCTTGATATACATCAGGAACCCACATATGAAATGGCACTACACCCAATTTAAATGCCAGACCAGCAACAATAAAAACTAAACCGAATGCCATAACTAAGTGATTAATACGTGGGTCTGCAACTGTTTTAAAGATCTCAATAAGATCCAAAGAGCCAGTTACACCATAGAGCATAGACATGCCGTATAACAAGAAACCAGAAGCAAGAGCGCCCAAGATGAAATACTTGATGCCCGCTTCTACACTCTTCTCACTGCTATGACGCATTGCCACCAATGCATACATTGGCAAAGCCATCAACTCTAAACCGAGATAGAGAGTTAGTAAATTTGCGCCGGAAATTAAAACGAACTGACCTAACAAAGCCAATAAGACCAGAACAATAAAGTCAGGACGGAATAAAGCGCGATCTGATAGATACTGTTTCGAGTAAATCAAGCTTACAAACACCGCTCCGCATGAACAAGCCTTGAGCAAGTTAGATAGTGAGTCAGATTGGAATAAGCCATTCATTGCCACCAAGGAAATATCACTCAAGCGGCCGATGAAAGCCAAAAAGAGATAAGCCAAAAGGATTAATGAGAAAAAGTAGACAAAGCCTACGCCACGTGGCGTATGAAATATATCTTGCTCAACGCCTGGTACAGACTTCACTTTTTCACGTACAAAAACGCTAGCTACCAGCAATACGCAAGTAGCAAGTAGTAGAACCAGTTCAGGCAGGACGGCATATAGGTCGAATGCTTGCATTTACTTTTACTCAGAGTTTGCTAACAGCAACGTGCTGCAGCAGATTAATTACGGCTGGATGAATGATGTCTGTAAACGGCTTTGGATAAACACCCATGCCAATAACGCAGACCGTTAATACAGTCATCATGAAATATTCGCGAGCATTGAGATCTTTCAACTCTTCAACGTGCGCATTATGAATGGCGCCAAAGAATACGCGCTTCACCATCCACAAGGAATAAGCGGCACCTAAGATCAATGCTGTTGCCGCGAGAATACCGATCACAAAGTCATAATCCACCGCAGCCAAAATCACCATAAAT
Organism: Polynucleobacter sp. MWH-UH25E; assembly: GCF_018687095.1. Classification (NCBI taxonomy): domain Bacteria; kingdom Pseudomonadati; phylum Pseudomonadota; class Betaproteobacteria; order Burkholderiales; family Burkholderiaceae; genus Polynucleobacter; species Polynucleobacter sp. MWH-UH25E. The sequence goes on from NZ_CP061286.1 coordinate 1,582,586, forward strand.
TCACCAACGAAACCAGAGGTGGCTGGCAATCCGCAATTCGCCATAGCCATGAGAACAGCGAAAGCTGTAAATGCTGGCATGCGATGTACTACACCACCGTAATCAGCAATTTGACGGGTATGCATACGGTCATATAGAACGCCAATAGATAGGAACATTGCGCCCGCCACAAAACCGTGTGAAATCATTTGCACAATGCCGCCCTCAATACCCAAAGGGCTAAAGAGGAAGAAGCCGAGCGTAACAAAGCCCATATGCGCTACTGACGAATAAGCAACCAGCTTTTTCATGTCCTTTTGCACTAAGGCAACTGCGCCAACGTAAATAACCGCAACAAGTGACAAGAAAATAACGAATGGTCCCAGGTATTGACTTGCATCTGGCGCGATAGGTAGTGAGAATCGCAAGAACCCGTAAGCGCCAAGCTTCAACATAATTGCCGCCAAAACTACGGAACCGCCAGTTGGCGCCTCAACGTGAACGTCAGGCAACCATGTATGCAAAGGCCACATTGGAACCTTGACCGCAAATGCCATAAAGAAGGCGGCAAATAACAAAATCTGCTCAACAATATCAAGGCGAGCATTTTGCCAAGCCAAAATATCGAATGTATTGGTAACGTTATAGAGATACAACATTGCAACCAAGGTCAGCAAAGAACCCAGCAAGGTGTACAAGAAGAACTTAAAGGCTGCGTAGATACGGTTATGACCACCCCATACACCGATGATGATGTACATCGGAATGAGTGTTGCTTCGAAGAAAACATAGAACAGCAAAGCATCTAGTGCAGCAAATACACCAATCATCAACCCAGAAAGGATCATGAAGGATGCCATGTACTGCGATACCTTAGTATCAATGACTTCCCAAGCAGCAATCACAACAAAAATATTGATGAATGCAGTTAATACGATGAACCATACCGAGATACCATCGATACCTAAGTAATAGTTAATGTCGTAACGAGGAATCCAGCTAATCTTTTCTACAAACTGCATACCAGGATTAGCAATATCGAAATTGATAATCAATGGCAGGGTTGCAATAAACCCAATAATTGAGCCAACGAGTGCTAACCAACGCACTCCAGCAGATGGCTTCTCAGACCCATAAAACAAAATAATGAGTCCAAAAATGATTGGGGTCCAGATGGCGTAAGTAAGAATCATAGTGGCTACTTAAGTAACAAAGGCCTAGCGAACAAAAGGCAGGTAAGCGTATAAAACCCAAGCTAGCAATACCGCTAAGCCTGCAATCATTGCAAAGGCATAGTGATAAACATAACCGGATTGCAAATGGCGAATGACTCCAGCAAAGCGCCCTACTGAATGAGCACTTCCATTTACCAAGAAGCCGTCAATCACTTTCTGGTCGCCGCGATGCCAAAGAATTCCGCCAATCCATATGAGGCCCTTAGCAAACACTGCTTGATTCAAGTCATCTAAGTAGTATTTGTTATCAAATAGTTTCTTGATTGGTGCAAATGTTTGAGCTACCTTAGTAGGCAAACCAGGCGCCCATAAATAGCCGATGGCTGCAGTCAGTACACCCAATACAACCAACCCCAATACAGGGGAAGTAAATGCATGAATAGCCATTGCAACTGGGCCATGGAATTCTTCTGAAAGCTCTTTCATGACTGGATGACGAGCGAGATCAATAAAGATCGAATCGCCAAGGTATGTTCCAAACAGGAGAGGCGTAATAGTGTAGAAACCAATAATCACTGATGGGATAGCCAACAAAATCAGGGGTAATGTGACCACCAATGGTGACTCATGTGGTTTCTCACCAGGGGCTAAACCGTGGTGAGCGTGGTCATCGCCCTGTTCCGCATGATCATGGTGATGGTCGTGAGAGTCTGCATGACCCCAACGTGCTTTGCCATGGAATACCCAGAAATACAGGCGGAATGAATACAAGGCTGTAACAAATACGCTAGCCATCACAGCAAAGTATGCAAAGCCCGATCCAGGGATATGGCTTGCTGCTACAGCTTCAATAATTGAGTCTTTTGAGTAGTAGCCCGAGAAGAATGGCGTACCAATTAAAGCAAGATTGCCAAGCAACATCATGAGACAAGTTATTGGCATGTATTTCCAGAGACCGCCCATCTTGCGCATATCTTGCTCGTGGCGCATACCCAAAATCACGCTACCCGCTGCAAGGAATAACAACGCCTTAAAGAATGCATGAGTCATCAAATGAAATATGGCAACCGGGTAAGCAGATACGCCGAGTGCAACTGTCATATAGCCCAACTGTGAAAGTGTGGAATACGCTACAACACGCTTGATATCGTTTTGTACGATCCCTAAGAACCCCATAAATAAGGCAGTGATAGAGCCAATTACTAAGATGAAGCTAAGAGCAACATCTGAAAGCTCAAACAATGGTGACATACGGGACACCATAAAGATGCCAGCAGTAACCATGGTTGCCGCGTGAATTAATGCAGAAATTGGAGTTGGACCTTCCATGGAGTCTGGAAGCCACACATGCAATGGAAACTGTGCAGATTTACCCATTGCGCCAATGAACAAACAAATGCAGGCAACAGTTAACAGATTCCAACCAGTGCCTGGCAATGTTTGTGCTGCCAATGCGGTATTTTGTGAAAAGATTACGTCATATTGCATAGAGCCTGTGCTCGCTAGCAATAAACCAATGCCCAAGATGAATCCAAAGTCACCAACACGATTAACTAAGAAAGCCTTCATGTTTGCAAATACTGCTGACTGACGCTCAAAGTAAAAGCCAATCAATAAATAAGAAACTACACCCACAGCTTCCCAGCCGAAGAAGAGTTGCAATAGGTTATTACTCATCACCAGCATCAACATTGCAAAAGTGAATAAGGAAATATATGAGAAGAAGCGGTTGTACCCTTCTTCGCCATGCATATAACCAATCGTATAGATATGGACCATGAGCGACACAAATGTCACTACACACATCATGGTTGCAGTCAATGGATCAATCAAGAAGCCAATGTCTAAATTGAGTTCACCTAACTGCATCCAGTGATATACAGTGCCATTGAAATAGAAGCCATCCATCACCTGAGCCAATACATTGCATGACAAAGCAAATGCAATCGCTACGCCCAAAATAGTCACGAATTGGCAAGCTCCATGGCCAATTCGGTTACCGCCCAATTTAGTGCCAAAGAAACCGGCAATCATGGAGCCAAACAATGGCGCCAATGGAATTGCACAGAGAACAGGAATAGTTAAGGTTAATTGCATGACTAGCCTTTTAGGTGGTCTAGATCTTCAGCATTAATCGTGTCAACCTTACGGAAGAGCACAACTAAGATTGCTAAGCCGATCGCCGCTTCAGCAGCAGCCACAGTCAAAATAAAGAATACAAATACCTGGCCAGCCATATCCCCTAGGTAATGAGAGAAGGCTACAAAATTCATATTGACTGATAACAACATCAGCTCTATTGCCATTAACAATATGATGACATTCTTGCGATTCAAGAAAATACCGATCACGCTGGTGGCAAACAGGATGGCGCTAAGCACCAAGTAATGGGCTAGAGTAATCGTCATTTCTTTTCTCCTCTAGCATCCTGTTTGGCATTCATATCGGCATCCATCTTGACGATTTTCATGCGGTCCGCGGCAACCACATTTACCTGATCATGAATGTTTTGCGACTTAGAATCTTTTCGATTACGTAATGTAAGCGCTACAGCTGCGATGATGGCTACTAACAAAATTACGCCGGCAACCTCGAACGCATATACATAGTCACCAAATATCAGCATACCTAATGCTTGTGTATTGCTTGCCATTGCCTCCTCAGGCATTAACTGAACTGGCGCATCAGTTCCAATAAAGCTTCTGATAATCACTATAGATAGCTCAAGAACAATCACAGCACCCATCAAGAATGCGATGGGAAGGAACTTTTTAAAGTCACGGCGCAGATGCTCTAGATCTAAATCCAACATCATGACAACGAAGAGGAACAAAACCATCACGGCGCCAACATAAACCAAAATCAAGGCCAAGCTCAGGAATTCAGCTTTGAGCAACATCCAGATTCCGGATGCGCAAAAGAATGCAAGAACCAAAAATAATGCAGCATGAACCGGATTGCGTGCGGTAATCACGCGCAAGGCAGAAATCACCAGCAAACCTGCGAAGCCGAAAAAAAACGCGGCAAATAAAGTGGATGGATCGAATGTCATAGTTTCTTTTGCTCGATTCGATTAACGATAAGGCGCATCAATAGCGCGGTTAGCGGCAATATCTTTTTCATACTTATCGCCTACAGCCAAAAGCATCTCTTTTGTGAAGTACAGGTCTCCACGCTTATCGCCAAAATATTCAAAAATATTGGTCTCAACGATAGCGTCTACTGGACAAGCTTCTTCACAGAATCCACAGAAAATGCACTTAGTTAAATCGATGTCATAGCGTGTTGTACGACGGGTACCGTCATCACGTTCCGCAGTTTCGATCGTAATTGCATAGGCTGGGCAGACTGCTTCACATAATTTGCAACCAATGCAACGCTCCTCACCATTTTCGTAGCGACGCAATGCATGCAGCCCGCGGAAACGATTTGACAATGGAGTCTTTTCGTCTGGGTATTGAACAGTAATTTTTGGTTTAAAGAGATAACGACCGGTAATTGACATGCCGGTCAGGATGTCTTTCAACATCAAGCTATCGAGGAATTGGGAAATTTTCTTAAACATGATTGATCAACTTATTTCCAAATATTCCATGGGGATACAACCCATGCACCGATAACCACTACCCAGAATACTGAGATAGGAATGAAGATCTTCCAGCCTAAACGCATAATTTGGTCATAGCGATAGCGTGGCAAAGTGGCACGCAGCCAAATAACACAAGACAACAAGAAGAAAGTTTTGCCAAACAGCCAGAAAAAGCCTGGAATATCACGCAGAATTGGCAAATCAACGATTGGCAACCAGCCGCCCAAGAACATGATTGATGCAACAGCAGCAATCAAAATCATGTTGGCATATTCAGCCAAGAAGAACATGGCAAATGACATACCAGAGTACTCAACCATGTGTCCGGCAACAATCTCTGACTCACCTTCAACCACGTCAAATGGGTGACGATTGGTTTCAGCTACACCAGAAATGAAGTAGATCAGGAACATTGGCAGCAATGGCAACCAATTCCATGACAAGAAATTGAGACCCATATGAGCAAAGTAACCATGCTCCTGTGATTCAACAATAGCGCTTAAATTCAAAGAGCCAGATGTCAGCAATACGGTTACTAAGGCAAAGCCCATAGCAATTTCATAAGAAATCATTTGCGCTGATGCACGCATCGCACCAAGGAATGGGTACTTAGAGTTAGAAGACCAGCCAGCCAGAATGACGCCATAAACACCGATGGAGGAAATGGCCATGATGTAAAGAAGTCCGGCATTAACGTCTGCCAACATCATCTTCGCCTGAAATGGAATTACCGCCCAAGCTGCAAAAGCTGGTGCGATCACCATCACAGGCGCGATGAAATATAAAACTTTGCTCGCTTGAGTAGGAGAAATAATCTCCTTCATTAATAGCTTTAATGCATCTGCGATTGGTTGCAATAAACCCAAAGGCCCAACGCGATTTGGTCCAAGACGAATATGCATCCAGCCAATTAATTTACGCTCCCACAAGGTTAGATACGCTACACATCCAAACATTGGAAGAACGATGATGACGATGCGGACCAAAGCCCAAACTAATGGCCATAATGACCCAAAAATAGCTTCACCTTGGGTTGTAACGAGGTCTAAGAAATTTTCCATCTTGTTCCTTATGCCTTAGTTACGGTTACGGGACCAAACATAGACCCCAATTTGGAGCTGGCAGCAGTGCCTGCTGAAACTCGAACAGTATTTGCAGCTAAATTTGCCTCTAGCGTTGCCGGCATATCAACAGAAGCGCCTCCCTGGGTCACGCGTACAGCATCACCCTCTTTTAAACCCAATTCAGCAAATAGCTTCTGACCCAAGCCAACTTGATTGCCGCGTTTAGCATCTTTAGTTAACTGCAGTGCAGATGCACGACGAACAATTAAGTCGCCAGCATAGATATTGACGTCAGCCAAACGCTCTAATCCAGAGCTTTGCACTCCTGCAGAAATAGAAGTGTTAGAACTTTGATTATTCAAACGTGTGCAATAGTTATCGCCCAATGCTTCACCCAAAACTTCTTCAGGTAAGTTGTATAGGAAACCGTCAAGATCTAACAGGCCGCCAAGTACTCGCAATACTTTCCATGCCGGACGTGAATCACCTAGTGGTTTTACTGAAGGCTGGATTGTTTGTGCTTTACCTTCAGCATTTACAAACGTAGAAACCGTCTCAGTAAATGGCGTAATTGGCAAAATGACATCAGCCACTTCCATTAAGTCTGCTGACTTAAATGGAGTTAATGCAATGACTGTATTTGCCTTCGCTAATGCAGTACGAGCCTGTTGTGGATTTGGCAAATCAGCATCCGGTTCGATATTCATCAACAACACTGCACGGCGCTCACCTGATAATACAGAATCAACTCCAGCCCCTGTTGCATTTACCAATGAAGCGCCAACCGCATTACCACCCTCAGGCAAGAAACCTAAAGTAGCGCCGGTCTGCGTAGCAATAAATTGTGCAAGTACATGCAGATCGGGTGATTGTGGATGGGCTGTTGCAGCAGAACCAAGCAATACTGCAGTATTTGTTCCGGACAACAAGCTATCGGCAATCTTTTGCGCCGCTGGTGAAATCGTTACTGAGGGCGTTCCAGCAGGAACGGAAGCAGACTTCGCTTTTGCCACAGCTTGAGCTATTTCAGCCAAGGCATTTAACCAAGAGCCAGGGGCAGCAACAACACCATTTGCTGGAATTAACCAGTCATCACCACCTGCATCAATGCGTGAAACCTGCAATCCACGCTTGGCGGCAGTACGTAGACGGGCAGCAATAATTGGCTGATCCTTACGCAAGAAACTGCCGATGATTAGCGCACGATCCAACTCACTTAATTTGGCTACTGGCATACCCAACCAAGGAGCAGAAGCCGCGCCAGTAATACTAGTTTGACGTAGGCGAGTTTCAACTTGGTTTGAACCCAATCCACGCACTATCTTTTGCAGAAGATGCAATTCTTCAGTACTTGAAATCGGATGGGCCAAAGCGCCAATTGATTGCGCTCCATTTTCGGAAGAGATCGTCTTTAATGAATGTGCGACATAGTCCAATGCTGATTGCCAATCAGTTTCTAACCACTGACCGCCCTGCTTGACCATTGGCGTTGTTACGCGATCGGCGCTATTGAGACCTTCATAAGCAAAACGGTCACGGTCACTAATCCAGCATTCATTGATAGCTTCGTTTTCTAAGGCAACCACACGCATTACTTTGTTATTTTTGGTCTGTACTGTAATGTTTGTGCCAAGGCTATCGTGCGGACTTACAGAACGCTTACGCCCCAATTCCCAAGTACGAGCTTCATAGCGGAATGGCTTGCTTGTTAATGCACCAACTGGGCATAAATCAATCATATTTCCAGAAAGCTCTGAATCTACTGTTTGACCCACAAATGTGGTGATCTCTGAATGCTCACCACGATTAATCATGCCAAGTTCCATCACGCCAGCTACTTCTTGGCCAAAGCGAACGCAACGAGTACAGTGAATGCAACGACTCATCTCCTGCATGGAGATTAATGGGCCTACATTCTTATGGAACACCACACGCTTTTCTTCTTCATAGCGTGAATTTGACTTTCCGTAGCCAACTGCTAAGTCTTGTAACTGGCACTCGCCACCCTGGTCGCAAATTGGGCAATCTAATGGATGGTTGATTAGCAAGAATTCCATCACTGAGCGCTGAGCTTCAACCGCCTTGGCAGAGTGTGTGAATACCTTCATGCCTTGAGTCACTGGTGTTGCGCAAGCAGGCAATGGCTTTGGTGCCTTCTCAACTTCCACTAAACACATACGGCAGTTAGCGGCAATTGATAACTTCTTGTGATAGCAGAAATGCGGTACGTAAGTTCCTAACTTATTCGCGGCGTGCATCACCATCGAACCTTGCGGAACTTCTACCGTCTTGCCATCTAATTCGATTTCAACCATGCTCACTTTTAGGTGTCCCGTACTCTATAACTTATAAAGGTTTCGCAGAATCTAAGCAACGCTTGTGTTCTACGTGATACGCAAATTCATCCATGTAATGCTTCAACATGCCACGTACTGGCATAGCGGCAGCATCACCCAATGCACAAATCGTGCGGCCCTGAATGTTGGCAGCAACGTCATTTAACAAATCTAGATCCTCTGGTCGGCCTTGACCATGTTCAATGCGATGAACAATGCGCCACAACCAACCCGTACCTTCACGGCATGGTGTGCACTGGCCACAAGATTCTTCGTGATAGAAATAAGACAAACGCTCTAATGCGCGCACCATACAACGCGTCTCATTCATCACGATCACAGCGCCCGATCCCAACATCGAACCCGCCTTAGCGATGCTGTCGTAATCCATTGTTAGATCCATCATTTGCGCACCAGGAATTACTGGAGCAGATGAACCACCTGGAATAACGGCTTTAATGGCTTTGCCATCACGCATACCGCCTGCTAACTTCAAGAGTTCAGCAAATGGCGTGCCTAATGGAATTTCATAATTACCAGGATGAGCTACGTCACCGGATACGGAGAAAATCTTTGTACCGCCATTGTTAGGTTTGCCAAGCTCCAAATAAGCCTGACCACCAATTGCCAAAATGAATGGCACAGCAGCAAAGGTCTCAGTATTGTTAATCGTTGTTGGCTTGCCATACAAACCGAAGCTTGCCGGGAATGGTGGCTTAAAGCGTGGCTGACCTTTTTTGCCTTCTAAAGACTCAAGCAGCGCAGTCTCTTCACCACAAATATATGCACCCCAACCTGGAGCTGCATGCAATTGGAATGAGAAATCACTACCTAAAATTTTGTCGCCCAAATAGCCAGCAGCACGAGCCTCTTCTAAAGCCTCTTCAAAGCGTGAATACACTTCCCAGATTTCGCCGTGGATATAGTTATAACCAGCGCTAATGCCCATGGTGTATGCACCAATGATCATGCCTTCGATCAAAGCATGTGGGTTGTAACGAATGATGTCGCGGTCTTTAAACGTACCTGGTTCACCTTCGTCGCTATTGCAAACCAAATACTTTTGGCCAGGGAACTGACGCGGCATAAAACTCCACTTCAATCCTGTTGGGAAGCCAGCACCTCCACGACCACGTAATGAGGAAGCCTTTAACTCAGCAATGATGGCATCCGGCGCAACCTTGTCGTTAATTAAACGACGTAACTGTTGATAGCCACCACGGCTTTCGTAATCTTTTAAACGCCAGTTATTGCCATTCAATCCAGCAAGGATCAAAGGCTTAATGTGACGATCGTGCAAGCTGGTCATGCTGCTTTCCCTTCTGCACGGAGTTCATTCAAAAGAGCATCAATCTTCTCTTTACTCATAAAGCTGCACATACGCTTGTCATTCACCAACATCACAGGAGAATCACCACATGCACCCATGCATTCACCCTCTTTAAGGGTGAATGTGCCGCATGGAGTAGTTTCATTAAAGCCAATACCCAAAGTTTCTTTTAAATATGTAGCAGCAGTTTCACCATGTGTTAACTGGCATGGCAAGTTTGTGCAGATTACCAATTTGTACTTACCAATCGGTTTGGTGTTGTACATGTTGTAGAAAGTTGCTACCTCTTCTACAGCAATCGTTGGCATTTCTAAAATTTGAGCAACGGTAGCAATCACCTCTGGCGACACCCAACCTACTTCAGTTTGGGCGGCGATCAATGAAGCCATCACTGCAGATTGTTTTTGCTCTGGCGGATATTTCGCGACATTACGGGCAATGTCTGCCAGCGTTTTGTCAGATAGTTGAAGAGTTGTTGTCATTAAATAATCCTTGGCGCGCTAATTAGCGGTCAATCTCCCCGAACACAATATCTTGCGTACCAATAATGGTTACAGCGTCAGCCAACATATGACCACGAGACATCTCATCCATAGCTGACAAGTGCACAAAACCTGGAGCACGAATCTTCATACGGTAGGGCTTATTAGCGCCATCAGAAATCAAATAGATACCAAACTCGCCTTTAGGATGCTCAACAGCAGAATAAGCCTCACCATCAGGAACGTGGATACCTTCTGTAAAAAGCTTGAAGTGATGAATCAACTCTTCCATATTGGTTTTCATATCTACGCGCTTAGGCGGAGAAACCTTATGGTTATCGCTCATCACAGGGCCGGGGTTTGCTTTTAACCAAGCAACGCACTGCTTAATGATGCGATTAGACTGGCGCATTTCTTCCATGCGAACCAAATAACGATCATAAGAGTCGCCGTTTACACCCACTGGAATATCAAAATCGAGGCGGTCATACACCTCGTAAGGTTGCTTCTTACGCAAATCCCATTCAATACCAGAGCCGCGCAACATCGGTCCCGTAAAGCCCAACTGTAAAGCACGCTCGGGCGTAACAACGCCAATATTCACGAGACGTTGCTTCCAAATGCGGTTGTCAGTAAGCAAATTGCAATACTCGTCGACGTTTGCATCAAAGCCATTAGAGAACTGCTCGATGAAATCAAGCAATGTACCGCTGCGGTTTTCATTCAAACGCTTTAATGCAGATGCGCTACGAATTTTGGACTTGCTGTACTGCGCCATTTGATCTGGCAAATCACGATATACGCCACCTGGACGATAGTAAGCAGCATGCATACGAGCGCCTGATACTGCCTCGTACATATCAAAGATATCTTCACGGTCACGGAATGCGTATAAGAATACCGCCATTGCACCCACGTCTAATCCGTGGCAACCAATCCAAAGCAAGTGATTCAACAAGCGTGTGAGCTCGTCATACATTACGCGAATATATTGTGCGCGCAATGGAACATCCACTTGAAGCAATTTTTCGATTGCCATGACATAAGCATGCTCATTGGACATCATGGATACATAGTCCAAACGATCCATGTAAGGAACGTTCTGAATCCAAGTACGAGTCTCCGCTAATTTTTCAGTAGCGCGATGTAACAAGCCAATGTGTGGGTCAGCACGCTGAATGACCTCACCATCAAGTTCAAGAACAAGGCGTAAAACGCCGTGAGCTGCAGGATGCTGAGGACCAAAATTGAGGGTGTAATTCTTAATCTGTGCCATGGCTTAAGCTTGACCTCCATACTGCTCTTCACGAACGATGCGTGGAGTAATCTCGCGTGCTTCGATAGTTACTGGCTGATAAACAACGCGCTTCAACTCAGGGTCATAGCGCATTTCCACATTACCGCTGATTGGGAAGTCTTTTCTAAATGGGTGACCGATAAAACCATAGTCAGTCAAGATACGACGCAAGTCATCATGGCCTTCAAAAATAATTCCATAAAGGTCAAATGCTTCGCGCTCGAACCAATTTGCAGAGTTCCATACGGGAGTAATTGAAGCAACCAATGGGTAGCTATCGTCTGGGGCAAATACGCGTAAGCGCAAACGCCAGTTATGCTCTAAGGACAATAAGTGACTAACAACGCCAAAGCGTTGACCACTCCAAGCGCCATCACGATAGTCTTGGTAATCAACACCACATAAATCAATCAATTGCTCAAACGCTAAAGAAGGGTCATCGCGGAGCATTAAAGCGGACTCAAAATAAGTATCTGCTTTTACAGTAACCGTTACTTCGCCAAGAGCGATCTCAACAGACTGAATACGTTGACCTAAAACTTTTTCTAGGTTAGCGGCTAATTGAACCAAACGATCTGACATGATTTAAGCCTTCCGCGCGATAGTGCTAGTGCGAGTGATCTTGGATTGCAGCTGAATAATTCCATAGATCAACGCTTCTGCTGTTGGAGGGCAACCAGGAACATAAATGTCGACTGGAACAATACGGTCACAACCGCGCACCACTGAATAAGAGTTATGGTAGTAACCACCACCGTTTGCACATGAACCCATGGAAATTACCCAGCGTGGCTCAGGCATTTGGTCGTATACCTTACGTAGAGCTGGTGCCATCTTGTTACACAAGGTTCCAGCAACAATCATGAGGTCTGACTGACGCGGTGATGGGCGGAAAACTACACCAAAACGATCCAAGTCATAACGGGAAGCGCCTGCATGCATCATCTCTACTGCACAACAAGCAAGGCCAAAGGTCATTGGCCATAGAGAACCGTTACGGGTCCAGTTAATCAGCTGATCAGCTGTAGTTGTTACAAAACCTTCTTTAAGAACGCCTTCTAATGCCATATCGATCACTCCCAGTCGAGAGCGCCCTTTTTCCAGATATATACAAATCCCACAATGAATTCCAAGAGGAAGATCACCATAGAGGCGTAGCCAAACCAACCTAGATCACGTAACGCAACTCCCCAAGGAAAGAGGAATGCAGTTTCTAGGTCAAACAAAATAAAGAGAATGGCAATGAGGTAGTAGCGCACGTCAAACTTCATACGTGCATCTTCGAAAGCTTCAAAACCGCACTCATATGGCGATAATTTTTCAGCATCAGGCTTCGAAGGAGCCAGCATTTTTCCAAGGAACATGGGCACTAATCCAACCCCAATTCCTACGAGGATGAAAAGCAGAACAGGAAAGTAATTAGCGAGATTCAAAATAGCCCTGTGTTCGTCTAAAAAACCTTTAAAAACAGCAAATTATTCATTATTCCACTACAAGCTCTATTGATTTAGAGCAAAAACCCTTACAGATTCTGCATTTATGGTGCCGACGGCGAGACTCGAACTCGCACAGCCTAAGCCACTACCCCCTCAAGATAGCGTGTCTACCAATTTCACCACGTCGGCATCTTGCAAAACCCAACAATTCTACTGCATTGCACTACTCAATAACCTCAAAAAGAGGCATGAAAAGCGGTAAAAGACTACTTTTTACTTCGGAACAGCTGGCTTGCTAGGATCTTGAGCAGGAGCAGTTGGCGCTGCAGGAGCGGCAGATGGGGCTACCGTTCCAGAGAGAACGCCAGGACTGACTTCCTTCCTATTTCCAAGCCAAGTAATACCAATAGTGCTGATAAAAAATACAGCAGCAAAAATAGCGGTTGTATGAGACAGAAAGTTGGCTGAGCCACTGGCGCCAAACAAGCTACCAGAAGCGCCTGAGCCAAAAGCAGCCCCCATGTCTGCGCCCTTACCCTGTTGCAAGAGAACCAACAAAATCACAGCCAATGCTGAGATTACCTGCAGCACGATTAATAAAGTCTTAAACCATTCCACAACATTTCTCCAATAAAAAACTATGCTCTACAAATAGCCAGAAAATCTCGGGCATCTAGGGATGCGCCGCCAACTAATCCACCATCGATATCGGGCATGGCAAACAATTCAACGGCATTATCGGGTTTGACACTACCGCCATACAAAATTCCAACATGTGATGCGACATCTTCATCAAACTCCGCCAAACGAAGGCGAATATGTCGATGCATATCTTGCGCAATTTGCGCGCTTGCTACTTTTCCAGTTCCAATCGCCCAAACAGGTTCATAAGCAATTAAGCAATCAGCCAAACGATCTTGCAATACATTGACTTGCTTGGCTACCTGCGCACAAACAACCTCCTCAGCTCTGCCGGAGTTACGCTCATCAAGGGTTTCGCCCACACAAATGATGGGGGTCATATCGTTATCCAGAGCCTGCAATGCCTTTGCTGCAACCGTTTCATCGGCCTCTTGGTGCATTTGGCGACGCTCAGAGTGTCCAACGATGACATACTGACAACCTACCTCTTTCAGCATACTTGCACTTGCTTCCCCGGTATAAGCACCAGAGGATTGAGCAGAAACATCTTGAGCCCCCAAGCTTAAAAAGGCGATGGATTGCTCCTGAATTAATTTGCCACATTGTTGCAAATACGGAAACGGCGGACAAACTACAAATTTGCGACCAGCAGGCATACCACTTTCCATGCCTTGAGCAACTGATTTCATCCAATCTTGATTGCCAGCAAGACTGCCATTCATTTTCCAGTTGCCAACGATGATGAGCGGACGCATAGGATTGAATTAGTCGCTTATGCCGTTAAAACAATCTTGCCAACGTGCTCGGAAGACTCCATCAAACGATGTGCCTCTGCAGCTTGATCCAATGTAAATGTCTTGTAAATAGCTGGTTTTAGCTTACCTGCATTGAGCAAAGGCCAGACATTGTCATGCAACTGCTTAGTTATTTGCCTCTTGAATGAAACGGGACGTGGACGTAAAGTCGAGCCTGTAATAGTGAGGCGACGACGCAAGATCTGATTTGTACTAACTTCGGCTTTAGAACCGCCTTGGATGGCAATAATCACAATACGACCATCATCAGCCAAGCAATCAATTTCGCGCTGAACGTAAGCACCTGTCACCATATCTAGAATGACATTCACACCTTTGCCATCTGTTGCCTTTTTAACTTCTTCTACAAAGTCTTGAGTTTTGTAATTGATAGCTAAATCAGCGCCTAGCTTCAAACAAGCAGCGCACTTCTCATCAGTACCAGCAGTGACAAAAACCTTATGGCCTAAAGCTTTTGCTAGCAAGATGGCTGTTACACCAATTCCACTTGAACCGCCCTGCACTAATAAAGTCTCACCTTCTGATAACTCACCACGCATGAAGACATTGCTCCATACGGTGTAGAAAGTCTCCGGCAATGCTGCCGCTTCTTGGTCAGTAAAGCCAGTTGGATAAGGCAAGCACTGCGCAACTGGCGCAGTACAAAGGTCTGCATATCCACCACCCTGCACCAAGGCGCAAACTTTATCGCCAAGCTTGAGGCCAAAAGCATTATCAGCATGCGATAAATCACCGCCAATAATTTCACCGGCAACTTCAAGACCAGGAATATCAGATGCGCCAGCAGGAACTGGGTAATGCCCCTTACGTTGCAAAACGTCAGGGCGATTAATCCCCGCTGCCAGAACCTTAATTAAGACTTCACCAGATCCTGCAGAGGGAACTACAGGATCAGGACGAGTGGTTGGCACCAACATTTCTGGTGCACCAAATTCTTTGATCTCAATAACGCGCATGAATATCCTTGCTAGTGATCCGGATCAGAATTAAGCAGTCTCGCCAGATGGAGCAGGAGCTGCATCAGCCGCGCCAGCTAAAGGAGCAATCGTGCCACCCTCGTCAGCCATTGCAGCTTTGAGAGATAAACGCAAACGACCACGCTCATCAGCAGCGAGTAACTTCACGCGAACAATCTGACCTTCTTGCAAATAGTCTTTCACTTCTTTTACACGCTCATTTGAAATTTCAGAGATGTGTAAGAGACCATCTTTACCAGGAAGAATATTGACCAATGCGCCGAACTCTAGCAGCTTCACTACAGGGCCTTCATAGATCTTGCCCACTTCAGCTTCTGCAGTAATGCCTTCGATGCGAGATTTGGCTTCAGCCAATCCATCCGCATTGGTAGAGGCAATAGTTACAGTGCCATCATCTTGAATATCGATGCTGCAACCAGTCTCCTTGGTCAAGGCCTGGATAGTTGCGCCACCCTTACCGATCACTTCACGAATCTTGTCTGGATGAATCTTGAATGACACCATGCGTGGAGCATGTGCTGACAACTCTGTACGCACAGAACCCATTGCTTCTTGCATCTTGCTCAAGATATGCAGGCGACCTTCTTTAGCTTGAGCTAATGCAACCTGCATGATCTCTTTAGTAATACCTTGTACTTTGATATCCATCTGCAATGCAGTGATACCGTTCGCTGTACCAGCGACTTTGAAGTCCATATCGCCCAAGTGATCTTCGTCACCCAAGATGTCAGTTAATACTGCAAAACGATTACCATCCAAAATCAAGCCCATTGCCACACCAGCAACGTGTGCCTTCACTGGAACACCAGCATCCATCATTGCCAAGCAACCACCACAAACAGAAGCCATGGATGAAGAACCGTTAGATTCAGTAATCTCAGAAACTACACGAATGCTGTATGCAAAATCTTCTGGACTTGGTAATACAGGAATTAATGCACGCTTTGCCAAACGGCCGTGACCGATTTCACGACGCTTAGGGCTACCTACGCGACCAGTTTCGCCAGTAGCAAATGGAGGCATGTTGTAGTGGAACATAAAGCGATCGCGGTATTCACCTTCAAGCGCATCAATAATTTGCTCGTCACGTGCTGTACCCAAAGTAGCCACAACGAGAGCCTGAGTTTCGCCACGAGTAAACAATGCTGAACCGTGGGTGCGTGGCAATACGCCATTACGAATTTCGATTGGGCGAACGGTACGTGTATCGCGACCATCAATACGTGGCTCGCCATTCAAAA
The DNA here is from genome assembly GCF_018687095.1 of Polynucleobacter sp. MWH-UH25E. Taxonomy (NCBI): domain Bacteria; kingdom Pseudomonadati; phylum Pseudomonadota; class Betaproteobacteria; order Burkholderiales; family Burkholderiaceae; genus Polynucleobacter; species Polynucleobacter sp. MWH-UH25E. Next base: position 1,598,949 of record NZ_CP061286.1, read on the forward strand.
TCTGGCTACGAACAATCTTGGCCTCGATTTCAAACAAGATATTGCCAACAGCAACATCATCGACTTCACCTTCTTCAGCCAACTTCGCCAAAACTTCTTTAGTAATTGCCTTGAGTTTGTCAGAGCGTGCGCCCTTTTGACGAATTTGATACGCCTCGCGCAATGGCCCTTCAGCCAATGCGCTGACTTTAGCAATCAATGGCTCATCTTTAGGAGCTGCTTGCCAATCCCACTCTGGCTTACCTGCTTCGCGAACCAAATCGTTAATAGCATTAATCGCAGTTTGCATTTGCTCATGGCCAAATACAACTGCGCCTAACATCACTTCTTCAGAAAGCTGGTTTGCTTCAGACTCAACCATCAATACAGCAGCTTGTGTACCAGCAACGATCAAATCGAGTTCACTAGTAGTTTGCTCTGAGCGAGTTGGGTTCAATAAATACTGGCCATTTGCGTAGCCCACACGAGCTGCACCAACTGGGCCACTAAATGGGATACCAGAAACAGCCAACGCTGCAGATGCTGCGATCAATGCAGGAATATCAGATGGAACATCTGGATTGATAGACAACACGTGAACTACAACCTGAACTTCGTTGTAGAAACCCTCTGGGAACAATGGACGAATAGGACGGTCGATCAAGCGAGAAATTAATGTCTCACCTTCAGATGGGCGACCTTCACGACGGAAGAAGCCGCCAGGAATCTTACCTGCAGCGTAGGTCTTTTCAAGATAATCGACTGTCAATGGGAAAAAGTCTTGGCCTGGCTTAGCAGTCTTTGAGGCAACTACTGTACCCATTACTACGGTGTCATCTACGTTAACGATTACGGCACCACCGGCTTGACGAGCGATCTCGCCTGTTTCCATGGTTACTTGATGGTTGCCCCATTGAAAACTCTTTACTGCTTTTTTAAACATACTCATTTTTGATTCTCTCCAAATTATCCACGCAATGCTCACATGAGCACTACGTTTGCCGTGAGATAAAGCAGCGTCACGACAACACTGGAGCGATTGAAGATTTCAAGGGATGCCATTCCAGGGAGACTCTGTTTGAACTACTCAGAAACTCATTGGAATGACACGATCCCCTACACAAATAATCTAAAAGCGCTCAAAAAAACATGCCACCTTCTTAAGACTGATTCAATGAAGAAACAACCCTAAGCAAGATGGCATTGCAATACCGATAAGAATTACTTACGGAGACCTAATTTCTCGATCAATGCGCGATAGCGATCCAGATCTTTGCCTTTGAGGTAATCCAAGAGGCGACGGCGACGTGAAACCATCTTCAACAAACCACGACGGCTGTGATGGTCTTTAGCGTTAGCCTTGAAATGGGGGGTTAATTCATTGATGCGGGCTGTTAGCAATGAAACTTGAACTTCAGGGCTACCCGTATCGTTTGCGCTACGCGCGTTTTCTTTGACGATTTCCGCCGTTTTGATATCAGCAACTGCCATTTTTAATACTCCTTACTTGCGAACACCTGAGCTTTCACCCAATTTGTGTCGTGCCTAATTAAACAAAAAATTAAAAAAGCTTTATAAATCAAAGCCCTCGAATTGTAGCAGATAGAGCCTTAAGACCCCATAAAGCGAAAAAGCTCCCTATTGGCAGCCTTTTCACATAAATACTATATAAATCAATAACTTATGGTTATTTAGGGGGTCATTTGAGCATTTAGCTTTGCCTGACTTGGATCATGTAGCTTGTTTAAGGCTGACAAATACGCCTTTGCAGAAGCAGCAATGATGTCAGGGTCTGTGCCCACGCCATTCACAATGCGTCCGCCTTTTGACAAGCGCACCGTTACTTCGCCTTGTGACTGAGTGCCTGAAGTAATCGCGTTAACAGAGTACAGCAACTGCTCTGCCCCGCTCTTAGCAATTTCTTCAATGGCATTCAAGCTGGCATCAACCGGTCCATTGCCTTCGGCCTCAGAACTCACCTCTTTATCGCCCATGCGGAAGGTGATGCGAGACTTAGGACGCTCACCTGTTTCAGAATGCTGATTCAACGAAATGAATTGGAAAAACTCGCCCTCTTCAGCAGCGGCTGCATCGGACATGATGGCGATAATGTCCTCATCAAAAATCTCTGCCTTTTGATCAGCTAAAGCTTTAAAGCGGGTAAATGCTTCATTTAAATCCGCTTCAGCTTCTACGGTGATACCCAATTCTTGCAAGCGTTGTTTAAATGCATTGCGCCCTGATAATTTGCCCAAGACGATCTTGTTGGTTGTCCAACCCACATCTTCAGCACGCATGATTTCGTAGGTTTCTCGATTCTTCAAAATACCGTCCTGGTGGATTCCAGAGGCATGCGCAAAGGCGTTCGCACCAACAACAGCCTTGTTTGGCTGAACCACAAAACCCGTGATTTGAGAAACCAATTTGGAAGCGGGAACAATTTGACTTGCATCGATACCACAAACCACATCGAAGTAATCTTTGCGAGTACGCAATGACATCACAATCTCTTCCAATGCAGTATTGCCCGCGCGCTCGCCTAAGCCATTAATGGTGCACTCGATTTGACGAGCGCCGCCAATCTTCACACCCGCCAATGAATTAGCCACTGCCATACCTAAGTCGTTATGACAATGCACTGACCAAACAGCTTTATCTGAATTCGGCACACGTGTACGCAATGTCTTAATGAACTCACCATATAACTCTGGTGTTGCATAACCAACTGTATCGGGAATATTGATGGTTGAAGCACCTTCATTAATGACCGCCTCTACAACTCGGCACAAGAAATCCATCTCTGAGCGATATCCATCTTCTGCAGAAAATTCAATATCAGATGCTAAGTTTCTAGCAAAACGAATCGAGCGTTTAGCTTGCTCCAATACCTCTTCTGGAGACATGCGCAATTTGACAGCCATATGTAATGGGCTGGTAGCCAAGAAGGCATGAATACGCTTGGCATTCGCAGCTTGTAATGCGTCGGCGGCGCGGGTGATGTCCTTGTCATTCGCTCTAGCTAATGAGCACACGATTGAATCCTTGACTGCGGCAGCTACGGCAGAAATTGCCTGAAAGTCACCCTCAGAGCTTGCAGCAAATCCAGCTTCAATCACATCCACCTTTAAACGCTCAAGTTGACGAGCAATACGTACCTTCTCGTCCTTGGTCATCGACGCGCCAGGGGATTGCTCACCATCACGCAAGGTGGTGTCAAAAATGATTACTTTGTCGCTCATCACTACTCTCCGGTTTTACTTAATATCTCGTGTACTGCATTCAAAAAACAAAAACCCCAGCAATTTGCTGGGGCTGGTATTGGTGGTTAATGGATGCTCTCTATCTCATCAACTCAGGCCTTACCCGCCCCAAGCTTAAGGCTTAGTGCTAGCAGAAGAAGACCATTTAAAAGTGAGAAATTCATCAACATGGAATTACTATACCCCAAAAATAGGGTTTTAGCTAAAACGTTTACCGCTGAGGCGTTCCCATGCCCAAATGACATAGCCTGATATGGAGTAGACAACGAATAAACCAAATAAGGTCAGCGGCGGATTCGAGGAAATTAATACAAAGGTCAGGATTAACAAGACCATCACCCCAAATGGCACTCGGTAGCGAACATCCAAGGCTTTACCGCTATAAAAGCGTGCATTGGACACCATGGTCAAGCCAGCATAAACGGCGATAAAGAAAGTAATCCATGGAATTGCGGAATCCCGCACCGGGATCTTATTGTCATCCGCCAGCCAAATAAATCCAGCGATGAGTGCGCCCGCCGCTGGACTAGGAAGCCCTTGGAAGAACTTTTTATCTACTACGCCAGTATTAACGTTAAACCGAGCCAGACGCAAAGCAGCGCCAGCGCAATACGTAAATGCAGCCAACCAGCCCCACTTACCCAAATCCTTCAGCGCCCACTCATAAGCAACCAATGCGGGAGCAACACCAAAAGAAACCATATCTGCGAGAGAATCATATTGCTCGCCAAACGCACTTTGCGTATTGGTCATGCGAGCAACACGGCCATCCATTCCGTCGAGCACGAGCGATGCGAAGATCGCGATAGCAGCCACTTGGAATTGATCATTCATCGCATTAACAATGGCGAAGAATCCACTAAACAAAGCTGCCGTCGTAAATGCGTTCGGCAATAAATAAATACCTTTGCTGCGCAAACGTGGCTTTTCGGGTAGAAGTTCCTCTACTTCGTAATCGAGATCATCACCCAATGCCTCAGCCCATTGCCCTTCATTCGAGCCATGTCGACGTGAATTAATGCGACTGCGATTGATGCGACCACGACGGCGAAATGTAGTCAAAGTATTTTCCGTTGAATGAAATAAATCAATCTAAGCCTGGCACACGTGCCAGAGCAGTATTCGTTGCGAATACTTTATCACCTACAGCTACCAATGGCTCTGCAGTCAAAGGCAAATATACATCCACACGTGAGCCAAAGCGGATAAAGCCATAACGCTCACCCGCTTTTAGGCGATCACCAACATGGATGTAACAAAGAATACGGCGTGCAATTAAACCGGCTACTTGCACGAGAGTGATGGTTTGACCGTTAGCATCAATCACGACAGCATTGCGCTCATTCTCGGTAGAGGCTTTGTCCAAATCAGCATTCACAAATTTGCCAGGGAAATATTGAATTTCTTTTACCAAGCCGTTTACAGAACTGCGATTGGAATGCACATTAAATACGTTCATAAACACGCTGATCTTCAGCGCTTCACGACCAGCATACGGGTCATTTGCAGTCTCAACAACTACGATACGACCATCTGCAGGAGATAGAACTAAATCACGACCTAGCGCTGGAATGCGCTGGGGGTCGCGGAAGAACTGCAGAACAAAGACAAAGATGATCCAGAGAGGCCAAGACCATGCAATGCCGCCAAAGTGGTGAACCAGAAGAGTCACCACTCCCACTAAAGCCAAATAAGGCCAACCTTCTTTCGCAATAATGGGATGGGGATACATCATCTTTGTTCTGAGCCTTTTAAATTACTTCTATTAATGAATGCTTAGTTCTTGGTCTGGTCAACCAACTTGTTCTTCGCAATCCAAGGCATCATGGCGCGCAATTTCGCACCAACTACCTCGATGTCATGCTCTGCGTTCAAACGACGACGTGAGATTAATGTTGGAGCGCCAGCCTTGTTTTCCAAGATGAAGCTCTTTGCATATTCACCAGTCTGAATATCTTTCAAACACTGACGCATTGCGTTCTTAGTATCTTCAGTAACTACGCGTGGGCCAGTTACATACTCACCATATTCGGCGTTATTAGAGATTGAGTAGTTCATGTTAGCGATACCGCCTTCATAGATCAAATCCACAATCAACTTGAGCTCATGCAAGCACTCGAAGTAAGCCATCTCAGGAGCGTAACCAGCCTCAACTAAAGTTTCAAAGCCTGCTTTGATCAATTCCACTGCGCCACCGCAGAGAACGGCCTGTTCACCGAACAAGTCAGTTTCTGTTTCTTCACGGAAATTGGTTTCAATGATGCCGGCACGGCCGCCACCGTTAGCGGTTGCGTATGACAAGGCTACGTCACGTGCAGATCCAGATTTATCTTGGTATACAGCGATCAAATGGGGAACACCACCACCTTGTGAGTATGTGCCACGAACAGTATGTCCAGGAGCTTTTGGAGCAATCATGATCACGTCTAAATCAGCGCGTGGCTGAACTTGACCGTAGTGAACGTTAAAGCCATGAGCAAATGCGAGTGCAGCACCCTGTTTGATATTGCTATGCACTTCTTTGTTGTACACGTCAGCGATTTGCTCATCTGGCAGCAACATCATGACTACATCAGCGTCTTTAACAGCTTCAGCAACTTCTTTAACAGTCAAACCTGCATTTGCAGCTTTACTCCAGGAAGCGCCGTTCTTACGCAAACCAACAGTCACATTTACACCAGAATCCTTAAGGTTCAATGCGTGTGCATGGCCTTGTGAACCGTAACCAATGATCGTGACTTTCTTGCCCTTAATGAGGGACAAATCTGCGTCTTTATCGTAAAAAACTTTCATGCTGTTTCCTTCTGTTGAAAAATATCGTTATTAGAGTAATAAATCGGTTTAAAAATTAGACTTTCAAAATACGCTCGCCGCGCCCAATACCAGATCCGCCTGAACGCACGGTTTCTAGAATAGATGCACGATCAATCGAATCAATAAATGCATCCAACTTAGCGCCATCACCAGTTAATTCAATGGTGTAGCTCTTGTCAGTCACATCAATAATTCGGCCGCGGAAGATATCGGTTGTACGCTTGAGCTCTTCACGCTCTTTGCCTACCGCACGAACTTTGATCATCATAAGTTCGCGCTCGATATGAGGGCCTTCACTCAAATCAAACACCTTCACCACTTCCACTAAGCGGTTTAAGTGTTTGGTGATTTGTTCAATGACATCGTCAGAACCAAAGGTCACGATCGTCATGCGAGAAAGTGATGGATCTTCAGTTGGCGCAACACTTAAGGTATCAATGTTGTATCCGCGAGCTGAGAACAAGCCAACCACACGAGATAAAGCACCTGGTTCGTTCTCAATAAGTACAGAAATAATGTGTCGCATTACAGATCCTCACTACCCAAAAGCATTTCAGTAATACCCTTGCCCGCTTGAACCATAGGCCAAACGTTTTCTTCTGGGTCGGTCTGGAAATCCATGAATACGGTGCGATCTTTTAAGCGAATAGCTTCTTTGAGCGCGCCCTCAACATCAGATTTTTTCTCAATGCGCATGCCAACGTGTCCATAGGCTTCCGCCAACTTCACAAAATCAGGCAAAGAGTCCATGTAGGAACTGGAATAGCGCTTGTTATAGGTCAATTCTTGCCACTGACGAACCATACCGAGGTAACGGTTATTCAATGACACGATCTTCACTGGAGTGTCGTACTGCTTACAAGTTGAAAGCTCCTGAATACACATCTGAATCGAGCCTTCACCCGTAATCGTGAAAACATCCTTTTCAGGAAATGCTTTCTTGATGCCCATGGCGTATGGCAAACCAACACCCATGGTGCCTAGACCACCAGAGTTAATCCAACGACGTGGCTTATCAAATTTATAGAACTGAGCAGCCCACATTTGATGCTGACCAACGTCAGAGCAAATGAATGCATCGCCACCTGTGAGCTCCCAAAGCTTTTGAACTACATACTGGGGCTTAACAATTTGTGAAGCCTCGTCATACTTCAAGCAATCTTTCTTGCGCCACTCATTGATCTGATCCCACCAGGCAGCAACTTTATCGCCGTTCTTGCGTGGACCAGCAGCTTTGAGCTGAGCAGTCATCTCAATCAACACTTCCTTGAGATTACCAACAATAGGCACATCGACTTTCACCCGTTTGCTAATAACGGATGGATCAATATCAATATGAATGATTTTGCGTGGATGGCTTGCAAAGTGCGCAGTGTTACCGATCACGCGATCATCAAAGCGTGCACCAATTGCAATCAACACATCACTATGTTGCATTGCCATATTGGCTTCGTATGTTCCATGCATACCCAACATGCCAAGAAACTGCGGGCTGGTGCCTGGGAAGCCACCAAGACCCATCAGGGTATTGGTTACTGGGTAACCCAATAAATCCGCAAACTCTTTGAGCTCTGGTGCTGCGTCAGCAAGAATGATGCCGCCACCAGTGTAGATGTATGGACGCTCCGCTTCTTGCAATAAAGCGATGGCTTTACGAATTTGACCGCTATGGCCCTTAACTACAGGGTTATAAGAGCGCATCTCCAGAGTCTCTGGATATACGAAAGGACCCTTCGCAGCAGATACATCCTTTGGAATATCAATTAACACTGGACCGGGACGACCAGTCTGTGCAATGTGAAAGGCCTTCTTCAGCACCATTGGCAAATCTTTGACATCCTTCACTAGGAAGTTGTGCTTTACCACTGGGCGAGTGATACCAACAGTATCGGCCTCTTGGAATGCGTCTTCACCAATTGCATACGTCGGCACGTTACCGCTGATGATCACCAATGGGATCGAATCAGTATATGCAGTAGCGATACCAGTAACCGCATTCGTGACACCAGGGCCCGATGTCACTAATGCAACGCCAACCTTACCGGTTGCGCGAGCATAGCCATCAGCTGCATGAACTGCTGCTTGTTCATGGCGAACCAAAATGTGTTCAAACTTATCTTGTTTAAAAATTTCGTCGTAGATAAAGAGAACGGATCCGCCTGGGTAACCCCAAACGTATTCAACACCCTCTTTGTGCAGTGCATGCACGAGCATTTCAGCACCAATCATTTCTGGAGGCGCTGCTACGGCATTTGTATTGGCTGAGTCTTTGTTAGCTTTAGTAGCTAAAAATTCGGCGCTGCTTGTATTCATTTTCTTTCGTCCTTTGCAATTTTCGGCAAAAAATTGTTTGGTCTGTTCTATCCCCTGCTTATGGCCTGAGTTCGAACGGCGCTGCTACCGGAAAAACCACTTCGTAAATGAGAATCTAGGTAGTAAGCCCTATATTCTATAGCAATCCCCTAAAATGACCCAATTCTGAATGATTCAGGTGTAATCGACTGCATGGCATCCGCCCAAGAACTATCCGACTTTCTCAGCAGCGTCGAGCAGCGTGCTTTTAAGCAAGCGGTATATGCCGTGCGTGACGACGACGCTGCAATGGATATCGTTCAAGATGCCATGATTAAGGTGGCAGAAAAGTATGGGGACAAACCTGCGGCTGAACTACCCTTGCTGTTCACCCGCATCCTGCAAAACCGAATTCATGACTGGTTTCGTCGTCAAAAGGTCCGAAATGCCTGGGTAACCCTCTTCTCCAGCATGGGCAGAAAAGCAGAAGAAAACGACGATTTTGACCCCCTAGAGTCACTTTCAGCCCCTGATGACAGTGAAATTCACCAAGACGGGGCAAAACAGCTTGAAAAGAGTCAGCTTTTACAGGCTTTGGAGTCAGAAATCGCTAAATTACCTGTACGTCAACGAGAAGCCTTCCTGATGCGTTATTGGGATGAGCTAAGCATTACCGACACCGCCAAAGCCATGAATTGCAGTGAAGGCAGCGTCAAAACGCATTGCTCTAGAGCAACGCAAACTTTAGCTAAAGCATTGAAATTAAAAGGAATTACCCTGTGAAGCACCTTGATGAAACCCTCAGCCCAGTACAAGTCGATGAATTTGGTCGCGCTAGCGCAGCCCTTTTGAGCGAGGGAGCTCAAAGCCTGCCTGCCAATATTAAAGATCGCCTGTATGAAGCACGTAAAAAGGCTTTAGCCGTCCGCAAGCCAGAGAAGGTGCAAGTCAAGGCCTCAACCCTAGCTGGCACATCCGGAAATTGGACCGGTAGCTTCAAATCCTCCAACAATCTTTGGGACACTCTCAGTTGGGTAGCACCAATAGTGGTGCTGGTATTCGGACTAATCGGCATTGCTCAATGGCAAAACGAGTCTCGCATCAACGATATCGCTGAAGTAGATGCGGCATTGCTCACAGATGATGTACCACCAGATGCCTATGCTGATAGCGGATTTATGGCCTTCCTTAAAAACGGCCCACTCTCCGATTCCGAAGACTCATCTAGCGAACTATCACCAAGCAAATAAGCTTGGTCATGATCGCTTAGTTAGATACAAATATGAAGAACATTGCTAGCAAAGCCATGATGGCAACTGCGCTGACATTGTTCGTCTTTAACGCAACAAATGTTTATGCGCAAAGCGCAAATCCTTCGCATGGGAAAACTGCAGCAATTCCTACCAAGGCTCCAGATGGAACTTGGGATAGCTTGAGCCCTACCCAACAAAAGACGCTAGCTCCGCTAGAGAGCGACTGGGACTACATGCTGCCCGATAGTCGTAAAAAGTGGATATATGTAGCAAATCTCTATCCGAAGATGGCGCCTGCCGATCAAGATCGTCTGCAATCCCGTATGGCCAGCTGGTCCAATCTCTCTCAACGCGATCGTCGCATTGCGCGCGAAAACTATCTTACTAGCTTGAAATTTCCTGCTGAGAAAAAAGCAGAGGCATGGAGCGCCTATCAAAAACTCAGCGATGAGCAGAAAAAGAAATTAGCGGAGATGGAAACTAAGAAAAAGCCAAACGCGATTAGCGCGCCCACCTTACAACAACACGCTATTCAACGCGAAACTACTCCACCTCCTGCAGCACCAAGTCCGCGAGCTGTTCAAGCAAGCACACCTGAGAGCGGCCCGTCAACAACTCCAGCAGCACCAAGTACCACTGACAATCAATAAGCGCCCTATCAATGACGCCTGCTGAATTAAATGCATTACCCGCACCTCAGTTTTGGCGTCGTGTCTCTTGCTGTCTTTACGAACAACTTGTATTGCTGGGCGTTATTGCCTTTACTTTTCTAGTTCCGAATTTAGGACTTGGCATTCTTTTTGGCGTCTCCTTACCTAGCTGGTTGACCTTTTTGTATTTGTACTCTGTCCTGGGGATTTATTTTGTTTGGTATTGGACAAAATCTGGTCAAACACTAGCAATGCAGACTTGGCGTGTTCGTATGATTGGCGCAAATGGCTTTAATCTCTCTAGACGTCAAGCAATTTGGCGATATGTCTATGGCTCCCTGTGGATTGTCCCCTGCGTATTCTTGCAATGGATCTTTCATCTGGAGAAATGGCAAATCATTGAGATGCTATTTACCGTTGCTTTATTCATCTGGCCGCTGAGCATATTTTTGGATAGACGGAGCGCTTCTTTGCGTCAAAGCTTTCCAGACAGATTGGCAAACTCTAGATTGGTTGAATTACCAAAGAATCTAGTCAAACTCTCTTAACGACATCCTTAGCACTCACGCAGACATTGCACTGCTGTAGCCCCTTGAATGCGCTGCTGAAAGCGAAATCCTGCCAACATGGTGGCGCCTACACCGAGGGCAAGACCTAAAGTAATAGATTGGGCAAAAGCGTTAAATTCAATATCCATTACATAACGACCTAAGCACCACGCAGCCGCTCCTGCAGAAATGCCAGCCAGTAAGCCTGCAACCGCTCCAATGATGAATAACTCTGTTATTGCAATCTGCTTGAGCATCTTTTGGGATGCCCCAATAGCCTTCAATAAAGCAGCATTGCGATAGCGTTCATCTTGCGTAGCAGCCATGGCGGTCATTAACACCAGAATCGCTGCCATTAGCGTAAAAATGAACAACAAACCTAATGCCGTGGACAGCTTATTCAGCACATCTTGAATCTGCTGTAAAGATGCCGAGACATCCACCGTAGTGACATTGGGATAGGCTTGGTTAATCTGAAAATCTAAACCATCCAAATTGGGTGCCTGATAGTAAGAAGTGATCCATGATTGCGGCATCGATCGCAACAACGCTGGGGGCATGATGACAAAGAAGTTCACACGCATTGAACTCCAATCCAATTTACGAATGGAAGTTATGGGTGCAATCACCGTCTCACCGGCAACTTCATAAGTCAATTGATCACCAAGCTTTAGCTTTAAGGTCTTAGCAATGCCTGATTCAATTGAAATTTGTGGCTGATCACCTGAAATCCATTCTCCCGACAAGATGCGATTGCCTGCTGGTAATTGATCTGTATAGGACAAATTAAATTCGCGATCAACTAAACGCTTTGCATTCTCATCCGAATAGCTGCCAGGTGAAATATCAACACCATTGACCTGAACCAAGCGACCCCTGACCATGGGGTAAAAGTCAGGCTTAGGGGCACCCGAGGATTCAATGAGCTTAGCTAGATTGACCTTCTGATCCTCTTGCACATTAATCATGAAACGATTGGGTGCATTTTGGGGAATATTGCCACGCCAGGCATTTAGCAAGTCTTGTCTTAATAAGAAGATCAGCAGAATGGCCATGATGGCAATACCTAGTGCACTTATCTGCATTACAGCAAAGCCAGAACGTCGCTCCATCGCTGTATAGGCGAAGCGCGTAGCAAATTGACGCATTGAGATTTTCGAAATAAGCCACAGAGAAATACGAGCGCACAAAGAAAAAATTAACAATGCTCCAATAAAGCTTAGCCCTACCCAAAGCGCTAGCCTCCAATCACGCGCTACCAACACAATCAATGTGGCGCAGCTGGCTAGAGCCAGCACAAATACCCAAAGTGTAGAGATACCAGCAAACTCAAACTCTTTTCGTATCAAACGCATTGGCGATACAGAGGAAAGACTTAACAATGGTGACCCCGCGAAAGCAAAGAGCAAGACCCAGGTGAATGCCGTACTCCAAAGAACAGGAAGCGCAGATGGGCTTGGTAATGAAGCGACTAATAGATTGCTCAATACTTGTATCAGCATTTCTTGTGCGAGAAAGCCGATGATGGATCCCAAGATTGCAGACAACGAACCTAAGGACAACATCGTAATCCACTGTTTTTTCAAAATGGTTCTTTTGGTGGCACCAAAGCATTTCAAGGTTGCGCATACGTCTGCTTGACCAACTGCATAGCGTCTTGCGGATAAAGCGATTGCTACCGCAGAAATCATGGCAGTGAGTAAGGCAACCAAGGATAAGAACTGCTCTGCCCTTTCAAGGGTTTTACGCATCATCGGTTGCGCATTCTCGAGTGTCTCAATACGAATGCCACGTAAATTTTGAGCCTGTATCGATTGATCCGCCCATTCGCGATAGTTGGCGATGGCATTGTCAGAACCCGCTAGTAATAAGCGGTAAGTCACTCGACTTCCTGCTCCCACCAAGCCAGTTGATGGCAAATCATCTAAAGACATCATGACGCGTGGCGCAAAATTCATAAACCCAGCACCTCGATCGAGCTCTTTAACCAATACACCCGTAATCTGAAATTGGCGATCCCCTAAACGAAGTTCATCTCCCAGTTGTACTTGTAAGTTTCGGAGTATGGCTGGTTCAACCCAAACAGTACCAGCTGATGGCCCATGCTTTTGAAGTGCTTCCTTGGAAGATTCGGTACCCATCGGATAGATGCCTAAAGATCCTCGTAAGGGATAAGTCGGGCTAACTGCTTTAATGGAGGCCAACTTACTTTGTTTGTTACTGCTGGCCATGCTTGGAAAGACGGTTGTCTGTGCAGTCTCTAAGCCCAATTGCCGAGCATGTTCAATCAGAGCCTGGGGAATGGGTTGATCCGCTACGATCAATAAATCAGATGCCAAAAGTTGGCGGGCATCAAACTCAAACGCCCGATGCATGCGATCCGCTAGAAAACTAACGCTCGTTAAAGCGCTTACAGAAATCACTAAAGCAGCAAGCAACCACCTGAGCTCTTTCGAGCGCAGGTCTTGCCGCAAAACGCCCAATAGATTCTGAATCTGAGTAATCAAATTGCCTGAATCTGGCCGCCATCAATTCTCATAATGGTGCCAGTGATAAAAGATGCATTCTGACTGGCCAAGAAGGCTGCGGCATCGCCATACTCCTTGGGATCTCCATAACGCCCCATCGGTATTTGACGCAAGCTAGCTTTAACGACATCTTCATAGCTTGTGCCTTCTCGCTTAGCGCGTGCCTCATCTAATTGACGCAAACGATCTGTAGCAACGCGACCTGGCATGATGACGTTAACGGTAACTCCTTCAGCAGCAACCTCGGCAGCCAGAGTTTTTGACCAGCCTAATAATGCAGCACGCAAGGTATTGGAAATTGCTAGGTTCTTAATCGGCGCGATCGCGCCAGATGTTGTGCTCGTAATAATGCGGCCCCACTTACGCTGACGCATTCCAGGAAGCACACGATCGGTAATGGCGATGAGTGAGAGGACCATGTCATTAAAACTTTTTTGCCACAGGGCTGGATCTTGTCCTGCAGCAGGTGTTGGAGGTGGCCCGCCAGTGTTATTGATCAAGATATCAATAGGACCAAGTTCTTTTTCAACCTTAGATACCAAGCCATCAATCACTGATGAATCGGATAAATCCCAGTTTAAGGCTAAGGCAACACCGCCAGCAGCCTCAATTAACTCTACTGACTTTTGCAAACCCTCTTGATTACGTCCGGTAACAGCCACTTTGACGCCTTCTCGCGCTAATGAGACCGCCATAGCCTGACCCAAACCACGGCTAGAAGCCATTACTAACGCCACCTTACCTTTGATGCCTAAATCCATACTATCTCCAGTATTTCTATTGATGTTGCAACTTTTGTTTTGCTATTTTTATCTTTAGTTTTGATCTTAATCCAAAGCCAATTTTTGTTTTGCTACCACTTCTTTATAGACCACATACTCCGCCTTGATCTCTTTTGAGAAGGCTTCTGGTCCATTCACGTTGATGATGGAACCCGTCTCTTCAATGCGCTTCTTAACTGCTGGGTCAGCTACAACGACTTTCAGGGCAGCATAGTATTTATCAACGATATCCTTCGGTACGCCTGCCGGCCCTAATAGGCCGTAATACGCCATGCGGTTCACTGGCGCTAAACCCACTTCCGAGAATGTCGGAACATTTGGCAATTGCGCTAAGCGTTTAGGAGCTGCAACTACAATCGGAACTAATTTTCCATCCTTAACAAATGGCAATGTAGAGGGTAAGTTATCAAAAATCATTGAGACCTGGCCGCCAACGGTATCAGCTAGTGCTGGTCCTGCGCCGCGATATGGGATGTGCACGATGTATACGCCAGCTAGACTCTTGAACAATTCGGTTTGCAAGTGACCGATTCCACCAGTACCTGAACTTGAATAGGAGTACTTTCCAGGATTGGCTTTTAAAACAGCCATAAAGGTTTTGAAATCTTTAGCAGGAAAGGAAGGATTGACTGCGATGATATTTGGAGTTGCGGCGATATTGCTGATCGCTGTGAAATCCGTAATAGGGTCATAACCAATCTTCGGATTAATCGCAGGATTTGCAGCAGTAGTGGACACAGTAGCCATACCGATGGTGTAGCCATCCTTAGGTGCGCGCATCACTTCCAGCGCTCCGATAGAGCCGCCCCCACCCGCTTTGTTTTCGACAATGACTGGTTGACCAAGCTGGCGACCTAATGCATCGCCGACTGCACGGGCAATGATGTCCGTACTGCCACCAGGCGCAAAAGGGACAATCAAGCGAATAGGTTTAGTTGGAAAGTTTTGCGCCTGAGCATACCCAACCAAGCCTAAGGCCAAGATAGTTGTACTTAAAAATGTACGCAAATTGCTTAATGCGCGTATGTTGCCTTGCTTCATCATTCTATATTCCTACATTCCTAAAGGTTTAGGCAAGTTGCCTGCATATTTATATAACTGCTCTTCGTACTGCTTAAAAATTTCTGCAAGCGCTTGCTGCTGGCCTAATACCAGCGCTTCTGGGGTGTTATCTTTCAGCGCAATCCGTTTGGTATAACGATTGGAGCCAAGCAAGGGATTCGTTTTTCCATCATTAGTTGTAGTTAAGAAAAACTCTACGCTGACAACCGCCTCTGGCTTGACACGATAGTCGCCGTAAAACTCATTGACCGTAGCTTGTAATGTGTAATAGGGGAAAAAACTATTATTTTGACCAACAGCTACTGCAAAAATATTGGATTTATTTATCCATTCACGCTCAGCATTACCAATCATCTCTGATGGAATAGTCGAATACACGTTATAAAAGTCTTTCTCATAGCGTTGATCATTGATGCGATACACCAAAGACTTACCGTCAAATGGTGGCGCAACATTGACGGAGCCGATTTTCAACCAGTATGCGCTCTGCTGCTTTAGAGGTGCAGCAGTCCGCTGTGGCGCAACCAACCAACTAGCCGGCGTTACAGGGGCACGTGTCGGCAAAGAACATGCAGACAAAAGAACAGCTAAGATGCCAGCAAATAGATAGTTAATCATTTTGCCACTCCTGATTGAGTTTGATTTCCGTTCATAGGTAAGGTAATTTTGGCTGGGGGCTCACCCCAAATAATGCTCGATGGTGACTGGCTAGCTATTCTTGAGAACTCATTGAGTTGTTCACTGGTTTGCTTCAGGTTTTCAATAGTTAACTGCGTGTCACCCTGCATTGTTGTAACGGTTTGACGTAAGGCAACCACCGTGCCAACCAATTCGCGCATTAAGACATTGAGCTCATCTTTATCTGTCACTTTAGCAATACGCTCCAAAATAACATTCAAGTCTTTAACAGAATTAATCAGGCCTTGATTATTCTTTCCATCACCGGCCATCAAGATATTCAGATTGCCTAATAGTTGATCAAACTTTTGCTGAGTGCCGTCAATATTAAGTTGATTCATGCCATCAATCAGCTTTTGAATTCCAGAGATGATTTCATCAGCTTGATTAGGAAGCGCAGGGATTACGGGATACTCCGGCTTCCAGCTATAAGGCAATTCTGGGTTTTCGCTAGCAGTCTTAGGCAAAAAATCGAACTCAACGTAGTTCACACCAGTGATACCCATAGATTTAACACGAGCACGTAATCCTTTTTTGACAAAATCCTGAATCTGATTAACGTCGACGTTTTCTCCAAAAATCTGCATTCTGACTACAACGTATTGACGACGTTCGTTGTAGGGTATGTCTTTTTCATAGATATCGCCTGTGAGTCCAATAAAACTGACTTGCCCGATCTTGACACCCCGAAAGCGGACGGCAGCGCCAACATCTAGGCCAGTAACGGATTGCTTGATATAGGTCTCAACATAAAAGGATTTCTTAAATAATTGCCCAGAACCAAAAATCAAGATTACCGAAATCAATACGGCAATCGCGGCAATAACGAATACGCCGAGACGAAAATAGTTAGGGTTTGAGTTATTACTCATGCTGCGTCCTTAGTCGTAATGCGATTAAAGAATTGATGTACGCGAGGATCGGTGCTGGTATCGCGCAATACCTTGGGATCACCTTCGGCAATAATGCCTTTGGCGCCCTTATCTAACATGATGACCTTATCGGCAATCGCATAAATACTGGCAAGCTCATGCGACACAATCACAAATGTAATACCTAAATTTTTGGATAAGTCCATGATGGTTTGATCTAGATCTGCCGATGTAATCGGGTCTAGGCCGGCAGAAGGCTCATCCAAAAATAAGATTTTGGGGTCTAGAGCCATTGCTCTGGCAATAGCGGCTCGCTTTTGCATACCGCCGCTAATCTCACTAGGCATATAGGATTCGTAAGGAAGCAATCCAACAAGATCGAGTTTGCAACGTGCCAGCAAATTCATCTGATCTTGCGTTAGCTGGGTGTACTCCTGCATAAATAAGGTGACGTTGTCTAACAGATTCATGGAGCCGAATAATGCCCCCTGTTGATACATCACCCCAAAACTTGTCATGATCTTTTGGCGCTCTGCTCCTTGAGCCTTAGTGATATTTTGCCCTTCAATCAAAACATCACCCGCTAAGGGCTGGTACAAACCAAAGAGATTTTTGAGAAGACTGGATTTACCGCAACCTGACCCCCCAAGAATGACAAAGATCTCACCGTTATTTACCGTGAAATTGAGATCCTTCATCAACACATTCGAGCCATAACCCACAGTAAGGTTTTGCACATCAATGGCATATGGAGTGGAGACAGTATTGAGATTGGTTGCTGGTGTATCCATCAGAAACCTGTCTTATAAGAAATGACAGCAAAAATGCCGTCAACCAACACAATCATCACAATACTGCTCACCACTGCACGAGTTGCTGAGATACCTACTGCTGCAGCACCGGTACCAGTTTGCATGCCGCGCAAACAGCCCATCGCAGAGACAACCACACCAAACATGGTTGCTTTCACTAAACCTGAAAGAATATCCTCTACATCTACGGCGCTCAACATGCCGTTATAGAAATTAACAAAAGGAATACCATAAATTTGCATTGTGCACATCGAGGCAATGATGCTCACAATATCAGCGTATAAGGTCAGTATGGGTGCTACCAATATTCCAGCAAGCACTCTAGGTACAACTAAAAAACGCATCGGACTCAAACCGCCCGAAACGAGCGCATCGACTTCGCTATTGACTGTCATCGTGCCAATCTCTGCAGCAAATGCCGCAGAAGATCGTCCTGCCAGCAAAATAGCAGTAATTAATGGGCCCATCTCGCGGACAATCCCAAGGGCTGCCAAAGGTCCCACAAAGGACACAGCACCAAACTGTTTCATGCCGATGGCAGCTTGGAAAGACAGAATTACACCAATCAGGAAAGCTACTAAGCCCACAATTGGCAGAGCTGCAATCCCCGCTTCAACCGCAGCATTCACAAAATCACCCCAACGCACTTTTGTGATATTTCGCAATGACCAAAACAAATCTGAACTCATATGTCCAGCAAAAGTAACCAGCCCAATCAGATCATCGATCAGATTTTGTGTAGCCATTCCGGTGCTAACAAAAAAACTGCGCTTTATTTTTACAGCTGGAACAGGAAATAAATTATTGATGGGATCAAACTCTTGTAGCAAAGGTTGATAGCGACTATTTAAACCTTGCAACTCAAATTGCGCCCCAGCTTTACTCTGAGCTTCTTCTACTCCGATTAAAAAGGCGATGCCCGCACCATCTAAGGATGTGACAGCGCTAGCGTCAACTGTAAGAGCAGCCTGAGCAAGATTCGCTTTTGAAATGCCAGCAAGCCATGCGTTTTGCGAATCTCGGATCCGGGTCCAGACACCACCCAAGGTATATACATTAATGGCGCCGCTCAGCGCAACTTTGGCATGGTTAGCGTCAATCTGCGACCAAATCGCAATAGGGCTTGCAGAAGGTTGAGAATCCGCAGAAATTGTGTCAGAAACGCTCATAAACGAACTATAAGGTATCTGCAAGAAACCCTCGTGAAATGCTCAAAAATGAAAAAGGGCCCAGTTTTTCAACTAGGCCCTGCATGAGGTGGTGCGGCTGGCAGGAATTGAACCCACGACCCCTTGGTTCGTAGCCAAGTACTCTATCCAGCTGAGCTACAGCCGCAACAGCCATAATTATGCCATGGAAGAGAAGAACTACATCACACCCGCTGGTCACGAGCGCATCAAAGCCGAGCTCTTACAGCTCTTAAACCTTGATAGACCCGAGGTTGTAAAGGTAGTGCACTGGGCGGCCAGCAATGGCGACCGGTCAGAAAATGGGGACTATATCTACGGAAAAAAGCGCCTTCGAGAGATCGATCGGCGGATTCGGTTTCTAAATAAACGCCTTGAAGTCGCTGTGGTGGTCGATAATTCTGCCCGAAAATCAGGCGAAGCTGATGCCGAGCAGATCTTTTTTGGGGCAACCGTGACCTATTCCCCCTTAGAAGGTAAAGATGCAGGCAAAGAAACTGAAATTACGATTGTCGGGGTTGATGAGGTTGATCTTGAAAAAAACCATGTGAGCTGGGTTTCACCAATTGCTAAGGCCCTAATTAAATCCAGGCTCGGTGATTGTGTCACCATTCAAACACCAACTGGCCCTACTGAAATCGAAATTCTGGACGTGCAGTATTTGTAAATAATTGCGCCGCTAGACTTACAGCGCGCGGGTACGAGTAACGCGCATCACATCAGGATTGGCTCTTAAGCTACGCATTACCTTCGAGAGATGTAATCGATCAAATACTTGGATCGTAAAGCGAATAGTCACCGAGTCTTCTTTAAAACGATCTTCCATCGATACATTCATGATGTTGGAATCCGCAGCAGTCACACTGCTTGCAACACGTGCCAAGACACCCTTACCTTGCTTAGTATCAATAGCTAGATCGACTTCAAATTCGCGATTGAGGTCTTTACCCCACTCTACCTCGACCCACTTATCGCTATCTTTTGAAAGCATGCGCAAAGCGACTGGGCAATCATTGGTGTGAACTTGTAAGCCCTCGCCCTTACCCAAGTAACCAATGATGTTATCGCCTGGAATTGGATGGCAGCAAGACTGGAAGTGAATGGAATTACCTTCGCGACCATCTACCAAGATTGCTTGGCGCTGGTGCTGGGCAATCTCTTGACTCGGATTAACCCAGTCAGCCGCGCCCAGACGCATTTGTTCTGAACCACCTTCATCATCAATCAAAATCTTTAGGCGAATGGCCAGCTCTTGAGGCGAACGACGACCTAGAGCAATATTGACGCAAGCCTCTTCACGAGTTTTATCACCCGTCCAGTGCATCAACTTCTCCCAAATCTCTGGAGTAATGAGTGCCGCATCAACACCTTGTTGGCGTAGGCTATTAGCTAAGAGGCGCTCACCCAACTGAAGTGACTCAGAATAGTGTTTGGTCTTGAGTGAGTGGCGAATGGAGGCTCTGGCCTTACCAGTACGAACAAATGCCAACCAACCGGGATTGGGTTGTGAGTTTGCAGAAGTAATTACTTCAATGATGTCGCCATTCTTGAGTTCACTGCGTAATGGCAATTGCAGGCCATTAATCTTCACAGCCACACAGGTGTTACCCAAGTCGCTATGAATGGAATACGCAAAATCTAGAGCCGTTGCACCTCTTGGTAAGGCACGAATTTGCCCAGCAGGTGTAAACACATAAACTGCGTCAGGAAACAAATCAATTTTGACGTGCTCTAAGAACTCTTGCGAGTCACCGCTACTATCCTGAATATCAATCAGCGACTGCAGCCATTGATGAGCGCGATTTTGCACTTCGCTCATATCGGGCGAGCCTTCCTTATAAGCCCAGTGAGCCGCAACGCCAGCTTCGGCCACTGCGTGCATATCCGAAGTACGAATCTGAAACTCCACTGGCACGCCAGAGGGGCCCAACAAGGTCGTATGCAAGGACTGGTAACCATTTAGCTTTGGAATGGCAATGTAGTCCTTAAACTTGCCTGGCATTGGCTTATATAGAGAATGCAAGATTCCTAATGCTCGGTAACACTCATCGATGGTGCTGACCGTTACCCTAAAGGCGTACACATCTAAAACCTGTGAGAAGCTTACATGTTTGGTGCGCATCTTGTTATAGATGCTGTAGAGGGTTTTTTCACGGCCACGTAAATCCACATTCAGATTGGCTTTTGCAAAGGCCATGCGCGAGGCCTGCAAAATCTTCTCGACCATCTCCTTACGATTACCACGCGCCCGCTTAACTGCTCCTTCAATGACCCTAAAACGCATTGGCATTGAATAACGGAAACTGAGATCTTGAAGATCTCGATAAATGACGTTTAGACCAAGACGGTGGGCTACAGGCGCATAGATTTCGATGGTTTCAGTTGCTACCCTACGACGCTTAGCCATCGGTACGGCATCCAAAGTGCGCATATTGTGAGTGCGATCAGCAAGTTTGACCAAGATCACACGCACATCGCGTGCCATTGCCATGAACATCTTGCGAAAACTCTCTGCTTGCGCTTCAGCGTGGCTTTGGAACTCCAATTTATCGAGCTTAGTAAGGCCTTCCACAAGCTCAGCAACTTTGGCGCCAAACTTTTCAACAAGATCGGCTTTAGTGCTGCCCGTATCTTCGATCACATCATGCAGGAGCGCTGCCATGATAGACGGGGCATCTAGGCGCCAAGTGGCGCAGAGCTCTGCTACTGCAACGGGGTGCGTGATGTAGGGCTCACCACTGTGACGGTATTGACCTAGATGTGCCGCATCGGCAAACTGAAACGCTTTTTTTATCTGCGCTACTTCCTCAGGCTTGAGATAACTCAACTTAGAGAGCAAACCATCAATCGAGACGACTTGATGCTTTAAAGGACGGTCAGGAGCTGAAGTCGGACCAAAGAGATGGCGACTCGATTGTGCGAGCAGACTCGCAATGATGGACTTCTTGTTTGCTTTTAAATTTGATTCTGGATCGAGCAAACTAGCCTGCTCTTTAGACGTAGAACCGCCTACGAATTCCGATGTGTTTTTAGACCCTGATGGTCCAGTTCCTAGAGGGAGCTCCACACCGGAACTCCTAAATTACAAAGGTACTTTGGTCAGCATGTCACGGTCAGTCGCACCTGCAGCTACTTCGCGCAATGCAACTACCGTAGCTTTATCTCTGGACTCAACACGTGGAGAGTGACCTTGAACTAATTGACGTGCGCGATAAGTCGCAGCCAATACCAGTTCAAAACGGTTTGGGATAGTTTTAAGGCAATCTTCTACAGTAATACGGGCCATGCTGAACTCACTTAAATTAGCTTCAATACCGATAGGATACCCGATTAGACCCCTAGACGCCTCAAAAGCGCTGGATTACGGGCCATGGCAGGTCCAGAACGCAGGCGACTGGAGGCCAAAATATGCTTTAAATCCACTAGGGCCTGCTCAAAGGAATCATTGACCACGATGTAGTCCGCTTCATGGGCATGCATCAGCTCCACATGGGCAGCTGCTAAGCGGCGCTGAATGGTTTCCTCGTTATCCTGTCCGCGCTTACGTAGACGCTCTTCTAAGGCCTCAATTGATGGAGGAAAAATAAAGATCCACTGCACTGAGGGAATCAGTTTGCGAATCTGTTGTGCGCCCTGCCAATCGATCTCCAGCATCACATCATTACCCGCCTGCATCTGAGATTCGATCCATGGTTTAGATGTGCCGTAAAAATGACCATGCACTTGTGCCCACTCTAAGAAGTGACCTTGGTCACGTTCGGCAATGAATTCTTCCTGAGAAGCAAAACGGTAATCTTTACCATCTACTTCACCTGGTCTTGGTGAGCGAGTAGTTGTTGATAGAGACAACTTAAGAGCAGAGTCATCTTGCAATAATGCATTTACCAAAGAAGACTTACCCGCACCAGATGGCGCAACAATCATCAACATACTGCCTTGATAAGATGGTGTCGAATTTGAAGTGGTCATATATCGATCGGTTACTCTAGATTCTGAACCTGTTCACGCATTTGCTCAATCAGAAGTTTGAGCTCTAGAGCTGCTTGAGTACATTCTTCGGAAACTGACTTAGAGCTGAGGGTATTGGCCTCGCGGTTTAGCTCTTGCATCAAGAAATCCAGCCTCTTACCTACAGGGCCCTTTCCAGCCAAGGCAGTCTGGACCGTATTTAAGTGCGTCTTGAGGCGCGCGAATTCTTCGGCAACATCAATACGCACCGCATACAGAACAACTTCCTGACGAATGCGCTCCATCAACTCAGAACTAATGCCTTTGCCCAATTCTTGACCAGCCAAAGATTCAGACAAACGCTCGGTGAGTTTTTCTTGATATTGCGCAACATACTCAGGAACCTTGGGTTCAATGTTGGCAATAATTTGATTCATCTTCGTAGTGATATTGGTAAGCACGGTGACCAAAGCCTTACCTTCAGCTTGACGACTCTTCATGAGCGCATCTAATGCAGCGCGCCCTGCTTCTATAGTCGCAGCAAGCCAACCCTCTTCTTCGCCACGAGGCTCAGCAACAATGCCAGGCCAACGCAAGATTTCGCCAATGCTCAATTCTCTGGCTTTGGGAAAAATATCTTGAGCACGCTCTTGCAAGGTATAGAGTGCATCAAGACGCTCTTTGCTGATCGCTCCCAAGGCATGGGATTCAGAATGGGCAACTCCAGAGCCGCTGGGTTTGCTCGAATTATTAATGCGCCAAGCAGCCCGAAACTCCACTTTGCCTCGGGAAAGGCTTTGGGTCGTCATTTCTCGGAGGGTAGGCTCCGCGGCACGGCACTCATCCGGAAGACGAAAGCCCAAGTCCAGAAACCGGCTATTTACAGCCCGGCATTCCACCTGCAGATCTGCGACCACCCCAGCCCCTAAGGAGACTTGGCGAGAAGCGCTGCCATAACCAGTCATGCTCGATATCATATGGACATTGTAGATTCTTTATTTAGGACCCCGCCATGAGTAGCACCACCGTAGCCAATATTGCCCGTCCAAGCGGTCGCCAGCCCAAAGACTTACGCCCCGTAACAATCTCACGCAGTTTTACCAAGCACGCAGAAGGCTCCGTCCTAATTGCCTTTGGCGATACCAAGGTTCTGTGTACAGCCAGCATCCTAGATAAGGTGCCTCCACATAAACGCGGTTCTGGCGAGGGTTGGGTTACCGCTGAGTACGGCATGCTCCCACGCTCAACGCATACTCGTAGCGATCGCGAAGCAGCCCGTGGCAAACAATCCGGACGTACTCAAGAAATCCAACGCCTCATTGGCCGTGCAATGCGTAGCGTCTTTGATCTCAAAATTTTGGGTGAACGCACTATTCATCTAGATTGCGACGTATTGCAAGCTGACGGTGGTACACGCACTGCATCCATTACAGGCGCTTATGTTGCTGCGCGCGATGCCGTCAATCAATTACTCAAAGATGGCACCCTAACACAAGATCCCATCATCGATAGTGTTGCCGCTATCTCGGTAGGAATTTATCAAGGTGTGCCGGTTTTAGATTTGGATTACCTCGAGGACTCTGCTTGCGATACCGATATGAATGTCGTCATGACAGGCAAAGGTGGCATGATTGAAGTACAAGGTACTGCTGAAGGTGCGGCTTTTTCTAGAGCCGAGCTCAATGCATTATTAGACTTGGCTGATCAAGGCATCAAAGAGCTCACACAATTGCAAATTGACTCACTTAAATAAACTGATATTGAATTAAGCAATGCAAAAACTGGTTCTCGCCTCCAATAATGCTGGCAAGGTAAAAGAGTTTCAGGCGCTTTTAGCCCCGCTAAACTTTCAAGTGATTCCACAAGGCGAATTAGGCATTCCTTCCGCAGAAGAGCCTCACTGCACCTTTGTAGAAAATGCGCTTGCTAAGGCGCGGCATGCTAGCGCAGCATCCGGCCTACCAGCGCTGGCTGATGATTCAGGCATTTGTGCGCATGCTTTAAATGGTAGTCCCGGCGTTCTTTCGGCTCGTTACACAGGCGAACAAGGTGACGATGCGGCCAATAATCAAAAACTGATTCAAGAATTAAAAGATCAGCCGGATCGAGGCGCTCATTATGTTTGCGCTTTAGTTTTTGTTAATAGCGCCAATGATCCAGAGCCAATCATTGTGCAAACCCGTTGGTATGGGCAAATTATTGAACAGCCCGCGGGCTCTAATGGCTTTGGCTATGACTCCCACTTTTTTCTACCCGAGCAAAACTGTACTGCAGCTGAACTAGAGCCTGCCCAGAAGAATGTAATCAGTCACCGTGGTCAAGCGTTACGTGAACTAATAGAGCAGTTGAAATTACGCAACTGAAATCCCGTGCTTAACTCAAATCCTAACAAAGTGAGCCTTACTGTATTGCCACCATTGGCTTTGTATGTTCACTTTCCATGGTGTGAGAAGAAATGTCCTTACTGTGATTTCAACTCCCATCAAATTAAAGAGGGCAAGACTGGTTTTGATGAAGAGCGTTATATCAACGCCCTCATTGCAGATCTTGAAACTGAATTACCCAATACTTGGGGACGCCAAGTTCATAGCATTTTTATTGGCGGCGGCACCCCTAGCCTACTATCTGCACAAGGTATGGATCATTTGCTGTGTGCTATACGTGCTCGCGTGAACTTAGAGCCCGATGCTGAAATCACCATGGAGGCTAATCCTGGGTCTATCGAGGCGGATAAATTCGCTGGGTTTGCCAAAGCAGGCATTAATCGAGTGTCAATCGGGGTTCAAAGCTTTCAAGATGAGCAGCTTAAAGCTTTGGGTCGCATTCACAGTAGCATAGAAGCTAAGCGCGCAATTCAGATTGCAATGAAGCACTTCAAATCAGTAAATCTTGATTTGATGTACGGTTTACCCAATCAAACTCTAGAACTAGCTAAGGCGGATATCGAAACCGCTCTTTCATTTAAGACGCCTCATCTGTCTTTTTACAACCTGACACTTGAGCCCAATACCTACTTTGCTAGCTTTCCACCCAACCTTCCTAGCGAAGATGTAATTGATGCGATCTATGAGCAAAATTTAGATCTACTAACTAAAGCGGGCTATCACCGTTATGAAGTATCTGCATATGCCCAGAAAAATCAAGAGTGCAAACACAATTTGAACTACTGGCGTTTTGGCGATTACATTGGCATTGGCGCAGGAGCACACGGCAAAATTTCCTATCCGGATAGAATCACCCGACAAGTCCGAGAGCGCCAACCTGAGGCCTATATGACTGCGATGGAATTCAAAGGTAATGCACTTATTGAAAATCGCGAAATTGAAGCTAAAGACCTTCCCTTTGAATTTATGCTCAACACCTTGAGGCTGACGGAAGGCGTAGATACCAATACCTTTAGCGAGCGCACTGGCTTGCCTTTGAGCGTTATGAGCAAAAGCCTTGGTGAGGCAAGCAAAAAAGGTCTTTTAGATGAAAATCCCAGCAGACTAAAAGCCACCGCATTAGGAATTCGCTACCTCAATAATCTGCAAGAGCTGTTTTTGAATTAAGCCTACACAGTTAGATTGCTACTTTCCAATCCAAATGGGTGACTCACCTTTTAAAAATGCAGCAACACCATTCTTAAAGTCGGCACTACCATATGTTTCACTAATGAGATCGTTGCAATCGGGCAGATTATTTTTAATAAGCCTTGCAAGAACAAACTTGCTTGATTTTTGCGTAATCGGAGCCAATTTACTGAGGCGCACTGCTAAATCATAAGCCTCTTGACTAAGTTGATCTTGATTATGGATGGCAAAGACATAGCCTTGTTTTAGCAACTCTTCAGCAGGAATCATTTCTGCTAATAGCAGCATCCGTTTCACTATATTGACATTTAGATGCGCCAGGAGCCAAGCGATATTGCCTGCCGATAAACAGTTACCGAGCGTTTTGGCAATGGGCACCCCAAACTTTGCACCTGGAGTGGTTATCCGGAAATCGCAGCAGCTCGCAATGGCCAAGCCACCCCCTACCGCCATACCGTCAATCACAGCGATGGTTGGAAATGGCAAGGTGACCAGTGGAGCGAGATAGCTATCAATACCCTCTTCGTAGCGCACACCATCATCGCCGCTATTGAAGTTAGCAAACTGCGCAATATCACTGCCAGAGACAAAGGACTTACCTCCGGCACCCCGAAAGATAGCCACACGAACCTTTGGATTTTTAGCTAGATCTTCGCAGATAGACTTTAAGGATTCATACATGCTAACGGTCATCGCATTGCGTGCCGCCACATGATCAAAAGTAATATGGGCAATGTTGTCGCGTATCTCTAATACGACCTGCGCAACATTACCCTCTTTACCAGACTCACTCATACAATTTATTCAGCTTTGATGTTTAAGCTCTTCACAAGACGCTGATATTTAGCAAGCTCTCCAGCCAAGAACAAACTAAAGGCTGCCGGTGTTGCAGGGCCTTCTGGTTGCAATCCTTGAGCATCTAGTGTCTTTTTAATTTCAGGATCATTCATAGCGGCTTTAACGGCCTGATCAATCTTATTTACCACCGCTGGATCCATCGCTTTAGGCCCCATCACTGAATACCAATTAGTGACATCAAAACCAACAATCCCGACTTCCGTAAATGTTGGCACATTGGGTAACAGTGATAAACGTTTTGGTGTTGAGATGGCTAATGCCTTAAGGTTACCCTGACGAATTTGTTGCAAGTTTGGCGGCAACGTATCAAAGTTCATCGTGATTTGACCGCCAAGCAAGTCAACAATTGCCTGACCACTGCCTTTATAAGGAACATGGTTCATCTGGATGCCGGCAATCTTAGAGAACAAAGCTCCAGCCAAATGCTGAGTACTGCCAATGCCTGATGATCCATAAGTCATCTGACCTGGATTTTGCTTGGCAAGGGAAATTAGTTGCGCCACTGAATTTACTGGCAATGAAGACTTCACAACCAACACATTTGGCACGTAACCCAAATAGGTAATCGGCGTGAAATCCGTCACCGGATTGTATGGCACATTGGGCAATACAAACGGAGAAATCGCATTCGAATTCGAGTGCCCCATTAGCAAGGTATAGCCATCAGGACTAGACTTTGCAACCAAGTCGGCACCAATGGTACCAGCCGCCCCCGATCTATTTTCTATAATGACGCTCTGCCCAAGAACTTCACTCATCTTCGGCGCAATTGCACGAGCAACAATATCAGTGCCGCCACCAGGCGCGAAACCAACGATGAGGCGAATCGGTTTTGTTGGGTAGGCCTGCTGTCCTACCGCAAAAAATGAACTTGTGGCCAGCGTGATTGCAAGCAAGCTACGCATAGCCCATTTAGGCGTTTTAACCAACATAAAGTCTCCAAAATTGTTTTAATTGTCTTTGTTAAGATTGCAAGTTCATTCTATACATATAAAAACAATTGAGACAATGACGAAAACACCTAAAAATGACGCCTCAGATGGCACACATCAAGGATCTTATAAGCCATTACCCCTATTGGGAGTGCGCGTTCTTGACGTAAGTCAAGTAATGGCTGGTCCTTACTGCTGCATGCTCTTAGCCGACCTTGGCGCCGATGTCATCAAAGTTGAGCCGCCAGGCACAGGAGATCAAACTCGTGGCGCCATGGGATTCAAGATGAAGGGCTCAGACAGCATGGGCTTTCTGAATATGAATCGCAATAAGCGCAGTCTCACCCTCAATCTCAAATCTGAATCTGGTAAAAAAGTGTTCTTCGAGTTGGTCAAGACAGCCGATATCTTGGTTGAAAATTACCGTCCAGGTGTAATGAAAAAACTTGGCATTGACTATCTCTCTTTACAAGCGATGAATCCAGGTTTGATTTATGCCAGCATCTCTGGTTTTGGTCAAACTGGACCGTGGGCAGATCGTCCTGGCTTTGATTTAATGGCGCAAGCTATGTCTGGTGTGATGAGTGTCACCGGCTATCCAGATGGACCACCAGTCAAAGCTGGCGTTCCTGTCGCTGATATTGGCTGCGCACTATTTGCGGTTTACGGAATTTTGTCTGCGTATATTGGCAAAACCAAAACAGGTGAAGGCCAATTTATTGATGCCTCACTTTTTGATTCTGCTTTGGCTTTTTCTATCTGGGATACCGCGCAGTATTGGGGAACAGGAGTCGAGCCCTACAAGCTAGGCACAGCCAATCATATGAGCGCCCCCTATCAAGCCATGAAGGCTTCTGATGGATATTTTGTGATGGGCGCTACCAATCAAAAACTCTGGAAGTTACTTTGCGACAAAATTGAGAGGCCCGAATTATTTGAAGACGCCCGCTTTAAAACCAATCCTTTACGATTAGCAAACCGTCTTGAGCTTGCTACTGAATTAGAAAAGTCGTTTGCCAGGAAAACTAGCCATGAATGGGTAGACACACTACTCGCAGCTGGAATACCAGTTGGCCCCATCAATACCTATCCCGAAGCTTTTGATAGCGAACATGGCCGCCATCGCAAGATGCGCATGGAAATCGATCACCCGATTGAAGGCAAGGTTCCCAATATTGGCTTTGCCGTCAAGATGAACGGCACCCCTCAGCAGGTTTATCGCCACCCTCCTTTGTTGGGCGAACATACCAGTGAACTACTTGCAGAACTAGGCATTGCTGGTGAAGAACTTAAATCACTGAAAGCTGGTGGTGCTTTTACGGCCTGAGAAATAAATCGTTTCAGACCAGAGAAATGGACTCCTAGGAGCCCATTTTCAACTATTCACTTCTTGGCTTAAGCACCATCAGAGTTGGCAATGGGAGGAACCTCAAAAGGATCCTTGCTTGGTTTGACTGGTGGCGACTTAGCCTTGGTGCCAGGCAGCAATTCAAAGTCTGGAGCAAAAGTGGTCATAGTGCTACGCAATTGATCAAATGCTTTGCGATCACCCTCAAACTTGGCTTTTCCTTCGGCTTGAAGTTTTTCAAAAGTCGTTTGACCGCCCATGACTTTTTCTAAGTCAACACGATTCACGGTGATGGTCAGATTTGGATTTTTATCCTGATAACCCTTGATATTAGTCAGCGCAGAATTATTCATCTCAACAACAAACTTCTCACCATTATCTGGAGTGTTCAGGTTGATAGTGAACTTCATGCCAGCAGCTTTTTTACTATCCATACTGATTGCTAATGCGTTAAGCCAAAGCTCTGTAGTCATCGCCCTGATCATATCGGGTCCATTGGTCTTAGGTGATGCGCCAGCAGGCATGCCGTGACGCAACTCGTATGCCGCACCAAGAAAACTATTACGTACGCTAGGACTTTCTTTTTGATAACCAATTTGCTCAAAAATGTCTGCTAGCAAGTCTTTAGCAGCAGTATTGTTAGGCTCCGCATAAACCAACTTATTTATGATTTCCATGGATTCGCGATATTTACCCTGCTGATAGAGCTGCTTACCCTTTGCCATGATTTTGCTGGAACCCCCCCCATCATCTCAACATACAGTGGCGCAGAATCTTTTGGAGACAATGGTAATAAAGTCGCAGGATTGGCATCCCAGTAACCCAAGTAACGATTAATCACTGCACGGCTGTTGTGCTCTTCTGAGCCATGGTAACTATGGGCTGCCCATTGCTTTTTTAAACTCTCAGGCTGTTTATAAACGTTATGCACTTCGTTAATCGTCACGCCATTATTCGCCAAGTGAAGCACTTCATTGTTCAGGTGCGCATAGCTATCACGCTGTGTACGCATTACTTCTTGAACACGTTTATTACCCCAACGCGGCCAAGAATGCGAAGCAAACATTACCTGCGCATCATTGCCATAACGATATAAAGCATTGTTAATGTTTTTAGACCATGCCAAAGCATCGCGTACTAGTGCACCACGCAAGGTGTAGATATTGTGGATGGTACCGGTAATATTTTCAGCAGCCCAGAATGCTTTGAACTGCGGGAAATAGGTGTTCATCTCAGCTGGAGCCTCGGTACCTGGTGTATTTTGGAACTCCATTTCGACACCGTCTACTGTCATTTTTTCAAATGGCTCATTAATCAGAATAGTTGGTTCAATTAAACCTAGGTTACCGGCGGCAGTATTTTTACCAATTGATTGGTCAACGTGACCAAATGGACTGCGAGGTAATAAGACGCCATATTGAAAATACAAACGGCGCGTCATGGCATTACCAGCATAAACATTTTCTGCTACGGCATGGTCCATGAAACCGGCTGGGGCAATGATTTTTACCTTACCACTTTTCACATCCGCCTCTTCCACCACACCACGAACACCCCCAAAGTGGTCTGCATGTGAATGAGAATAGACCACCGCTACTACAGGTCGCTTTCCTAGTTTTTCATTTACCAACTCTAAAGCTGCTCTAGCAGTTTCTTTTGAGGTCAGTGGGTCAAAAACAATTCAACCAGTATTCGTTTTCACGAAACTGATATTGGATAAGTCAAAGCCGCGTACTTGATAAATCTTGTCTGGTACTACCTCATATAGGCCATAACCCATATTGAGAATGGCTTGGCGTTGCAAGGATGGATGCACGCTATCGAAATCTTTACCCTGCAAAAGAAAATCGTAGCTACCCACATCCCAGGCAACGTTGCCTGCATCAGCCTTGATAGTTTTATAGGTAGGCGCCGCTATAAAACCTCTTTTGGACTCTTCAAAGTCACGTTGATCTTCAAATGGCAGTGTTTTACGTAAACCATTTTGTAGTTCAACCGTGTAACTCGATGGCATTTTGCCTTTGGAGTCAAAGTGCTTACCTTGCATGGCGCCAGAATCAGTAACAACCCCACCACCTCCTGCAGCCATAACACAGCCACCTCCTATTAAAGAGAGATAACCGCGCTCAGCAGACTGAAATTTCGACTCATCTTCGAGACCCTATGAAGGCAACATTAATTGAATGCAACCCATCATATGGCATCTATGAATAAAGGGCAACGAACCTAAAACTGATAAATTAGTTTCATTCATTAAAATTAACTTGCATGTTTTCATATCGGATCTCCACCCTATTCTTGTTACTTGTGTTGATGCTCGCCAATTGGGGTGACGCTCAAGCACAATCCGCTTTTTACAATGCCGCGAATAATTATCTCAAGAAGCGGGCAGATGCCTTTATGACAATTACTGGGTACTCACTGACACCTGATGTCACCACGGGATCTTTATCCATCCGCAACAATGGCAGCGACTACTCGGACTTACAGATGATTTCATTGGGTGGGGGTGATCGTATAAGCGCAAGCTTTCCGCTCTATCTAGAGGGAACAATGGCGGTAAATCGTTATAACCCAACATTTACAGATGGCATCGGCAATAGTTCGGTAACGGTTCCCGTTCATTGGAATAGCGTGACAGGCACTGGCGGTATTGGCTGGGACTTTCCAATCACGAATGAACTCCGCATTAGGCCGATTGCAAATGTGATGTTGGGGCACTTAGAGAGTGACATATCCATTGCATCTCGCGTTTTACAAAATCGAACTGGCGTTGATATGCAATTTTTAAATGGTGGCCGCATGAACTCTTATGGACTTGGTGGTTCTGTCATGCTCGATTATGAAACCTATCAGCCTGACCAAGAAATTGATGTTGAACTGCGATATACCAATATCCCAGTAAGAGCTTTTGATTCCTCCACCGCAGTACAAGGTTCCGCAGACTCACAAAGTGTCGCAATCTGGGCTCGCAGTAGAGTTCCCACCCCCATTACACTTTTAGATAGGCCTTTACGTGCCGTCTTTGAATTAGCTCATACCGAGTTTCTGGGTGATTTGCGCGGCGCCCTAGGGTTTGATTCGCTCTCTTCGATTGGCACCGGGATTGAGCTTGATAGAAGCGCGTCCGATCCTATCTTTAGCAGAATAAGGCTGGTCTTTCGCTATCAGTTTGGTCAAAATGTCCACGGCACTTCAATAGGATTGGCCGCTAGTTTCTAAATAGTTACTATCAAATCTCTTTAGCGATGAATAGCAGCAACCAACTGAGCACCTAGTTTTTCAAATAAATGAATCTTAACTGGGCCAAAAGAGTTGGGCTGATCTGAATAAAGAATTAATATACCAATCGGCTTCTTATCTATAAATAGAGGCACAGAAACCGTGCTGCGAATACCAAATTCTTTAGCCTTCTCTATCCAAGGCCCAAAATTAATAGCCATATCAATATCTGAGATAGCAACTGTTTTCCCACTCCGAATTGCAACCCCAGTAGGTCCAGTGCCATAATCGCTCTTAGGATCCCAACTCAAAAGCAAGTTTTTGCCATACTCCTTAGCCTTACCCTCGCTAGCCACAATTTCTATCATGGCATGAGAGTCGATTTTTGCAAAACCTACACATGCACAAACATATCGCTCTTGGTTTGTTATTGCACTACAAATATCTCTTGCCAGAATAGGAATACTTTTTTTGCTATCAATTTGCTCTACCGCCAGCGTATAAGCAGATAAAGCATGAGATTGAGCTTTAAGATAATCATGGCTAAGAATGTCTGAACCCACCAAAAGAGCGGCGGGGTCATTTGATGAGGGATTTGTCTCAAAACATTTCTCTAAATATTGAGCTAAATCTTGGTAGTACTTAATTGTCTCAGCCGTTGGGGACGGAATCTCAATACTTGAGTCATCTTCACTCTGATGAAGTTCTATAAAGCCTAGTGTTACTAGGTCTTTTAAATGCTTACTTAAGATGGCACGCGAACCAATTTCACTGCTAGAGAAAATCAAGTCATCCATAGAAACAATCAAACCCTCATCCCAATTGAGCATGATTTTTTCAAGTAAACGTTCTGCCACGCAATCCAAACGCTTTCGACCAACAAATAGATCAAAAAATTGCCTTAACTTAGCATATCGCAGCACTGAATTTGATGCTGACATTATTCGCTTTCGCCCCCTGATTTTCTTAATGAAAAGAATAATATTTAGTAGTTGATATCTACTATTTTATGACAAAAATAATTCCAAGGTGCAAGCGCTTTATTGAGCATGAGCCTTTGAAATGAAGAGAAGCATTTCTTTATCTGTAGCCATCAAGGGTTCGTAAGCCACCCTTTTGGGGCGCCCTTGACGGAATAGTAATTGGGTGTAATTGGGTGTAAGTGTGGGTAAAAAATATTCCCCCAATAGAACAATCAGCATACAGAAAATGTGGTTATTTAACATAAATATGCATTTTTATTGACAATAATTTATAATATTAGCGTTATTATTGACATTTCTCGGTAAATAAAGGCCTTATGAGCACTTCTATTGACAACCTCCCCCTCCTTCTCTTTAGCTCAGCAGAGGACAAAGCTAATGCTCAGCGAGTCTCTCGCTTAGCAAGGGCTGGGCGTTTGCGTAAGATTCATAGCGGTGTTTATACGAGCGATCTTGAAAGCCCTCTCGAGCAAATCATCAGGCCTCATTGGCAAAAAATTGCCGAACATCTCTATCCAAATTCAGTTGTAGCCTACCGCTCCGCGCAACTAGGAAAGCCTGATGATCAAGGCAATATCTTTCTAGTTCATGGCAAGCGGGTACGCACGATTGAGCTTCCCGGTCTTAAGTTACATATTTTGCCGGGTGCGCCTGCCATTCAGAATCACAGCCCTTCGGTAAATGATATACCTTATGGAAAACTCTTTTTTTCATCAGAAGCAAGAAGACTTTTAGAAAATCTCTACACCGGCAAAGGTTCCGAGATTCGCACGATGGGACGCCCATGGGTAGAGTCACACCTAAGCAAGCTTTGCACAATTCATGGGGAATACAAACTCAATGCCTTACGTGATGATGCCAAATCCATTGCTAGCGAACTTGGTTTAGATGCTCAATTTAAAGCCCTGACGAACATTGTTTCCGCCTTAATGCAAACTGGCAAGACTCGCTCATTGCGCGCTGCGGATGCCCTCGCCCGAGCCACTGGCAAGCCGTACGATCCAGATCGCATTGAGATTTTTGAAACTCTATTTACCGCCTTAAGACAACCGCTTCCCCTCTTTGCAGACCCAACCAAGGCTGGGATAAGCACATTTAACTTTGCCTTCTTTGAATCCTATTTCTCAAACTACATTGAGGGCACTACATTTACCGTTGAAGAAGCCACAGAAATTATTTTTGACGGCAAGATTATTCCTAAGCGCAATGAAGATTCACATGATGTGCTAGGTACCTTTAAAGCCATCATAGAGCAACCCTTCCGCTCTAAGCTCCCTAAGAATGAAGATGATTTCTTAGCATGGCTACAACAATGCAACCACCAAATACTTTCTAGCCGACCAGATAAAAATCCAGGCCAGTGGAAAGAACAATCTAATCAAGCAGGCAATACCATCTTCGTGCACCCTGAGCTGGTAAAGGGAACATTGCGCGAAGGCTTTAAACGAGTCACCTTACTTGAGGATCCTTTTGCGCGCGCATTAATGGCTATGTTTGTTGTTACCGAGGTTCATCCATTTATGGATGGCAATGGCAGAACTGCGCGCTTAACTATGAATGCCTACTTAACCCAAGCCTCCGCTTGTCGCATCATCATTCCTACCGGGTATCGTGAAGATTACCTTTTGCCGCTCAAGGCGCTGTCGCAAAACAATGATCCAACCCCATTCGTACGCTCGATGACTCGAGCATGGAACTGGACTGCTGGATTTGACTATTCTGACTTTGCCAAACTCTGGGAAAAAATGAAGGCTTGTAATGCCTTTACGGACAACCCCTCCCAATACCAATTGCTTGATCCGCACGATATAAGCTAATTTATTGACCTAAATACTTTAAATATGCATTTTTATTGACATAATTGGATATTTAACCGGGAAATAGACCATTTTATTGACGCGAATTCTCATCAGCCCGTGCCACGGTGGACGGCAATTAACTTCTAATGCATAGAGCGCACGAGCCCCACATAAACCTCTCGAGAATCAGCAGACCATTCAATGAGATTGCACAAATGAAATTTGGGGGTAACTTTTGAAATTCGTACCTTTTTGGTAGTGCTTAACCTATTGTTTTTGATCTAGAAAATGGGATTTAGTACGATCTCAACCGACTCAATAAATTTGAGCAATGTTTTCGTAGTGGGTAGAAAGGTGGGTAGATGGGCCACAAAAACAAAGAGTCTTATGAATAGGGACTCTGCTGTTGTATATGGCGGAAGAGGTGAGATTCGAACTCACGGACCTTTGACAGTCGGCAGTTTTCAAGACTGCTGGTTTAAACCGCTCACCCACTCTTCCTTTTGAACTAAACAATGATTATAAAGAACTTTTGATTTGCCCCTCTAAATGCATGGCAATTGCTAGGCTTGCCGTCAGCCCAGGTGACTCAAAGCCATATAAATTATAGAGTCCTTGCAATCCATGGTCGTGTGGGCCGTTAAAACAAAAGTCTCCTGCGGGAGCATTTGGAGGCACGATTTTTGCTCTAATACCAGAGTAGTCGGGCTGTAAGGCACCATCTTTAAGTTGTGGCCAATAATGACGCACGGCCTCATAGAAACCCTCACCTCTTCTAGGATCAACTGTGTAGTCCACTTCCTCTTCTGCTTGGATATCTAGCCATTCCACATCGGGACCAAACTTAGCCTGTCCACCCATATCTAAAGTAAAGTGAACGCCCAGACCACCAGGCT
This sequence comes from Polynucleobacter sp. MWH-UH25E, assembly GCF_018687095.1. NCBI lineage: Bacteria > Pseudomonadati > Pseudomonadota > Betaproteobacteria > Burkholderiales > Burkholderiaceae > Polynucleobacter > Polynucleobacter sp. MWH-UH25E. The sequence goes on from NZ_CP061286.1 coordinate 1,635,224, forward strand.
CGGGTATTGGGTAAATCAAATGGGTAAAGGGTGATTTGCCTGAAAGAGAAAAATAATTGCCTTTAGCAAAATATGCTTTAGGAACATTCTCTGTATTCAACCCCTCTATTTTGCGAGCCACTGCAGGCGCACTCATACCGGCACAATTGATGAGGAGTTTAGTCTGCAAGCTCATACCATCCACACCTCCAATCTCCAGCTCAAAGCCACCTTCTGCATTGACGCCTATTGGGATTGCTTTCAACAAAGGGGATTGGTAAGCAATCATGCCACCGGCATCCTCAAAGCCACCCAATAGTGAAAGCATGTAGCCGTGACTATCGACGATGCCCGTGGTGGTGGATAAGATTGCGGCTACGCATTGGAGATTGGGCTCCAGAATGTTTGCCTCTTCTCCCGAAATCATTTTAATCCCAGGCACCTCATTATTTTGCGCCTTAAACAGAATCGCCTGCAAATCGTGTATCTGAGTTTCATCATTAGCAACAATTAGCTTGCCATAGGGCCTAGTAGCAACCTGATGAGTACGACAGTATTCATACAAGAGATGATTGCCTGCAACACAAAGTTTGGCTTTCAGCGAGTCCTTTGGATAGTAAATCCCAGCATGAATCACTTCGCTATTACGTGCACTGCTGACTGTGCCGAAGGCATTCTCTCGCTCTAGCAAAATGGTTTCACGACCCTGCAACGCCATTTCTCTAGCGATAGCCAGGCCAATTACCCCTGCACCAATGACTACACAGTCCACCCGCTCCATTTATCCGTCCTAGGGCTTGATCTTTGAATATCCTGAAATCGTAACATTTTCAACGTTTTAGAGGGATTCAAGGTGAATCTTGATAAAATTTAGCAATGCCTTCAAAACCAACCACAATCAATCCCAGCCCTTTATTTTGCGCTCAGGATATCGTATTGGATACCGCTTATCAGGGTATCGATAGCAAGGGTTGGAAATCTCTCTTTCGGCAAGCGCGGGAGGCCAAACTAGAGCAATATATCGAGGACTTATTTGCTGGCAAGGCGGTTAATACCTCAGAAAATCGTCCTGCTCTTCATTCTGCCCTCAGAAATCTCGATAAAAAGCCTGTATTGGTAAATGGGCAGGATGTCATGCCTGAGGTTGCAGAAGTTTGGCGTCGCATTGAGGGCTTGTGCAATAAATGGATAGGCGTGACCGACGTCATTCATATTGGCATTGGAGGATCTGACTTTGGCCCTCGACTCGCAATTGAAGCATTAGCTCACGTTCCCGATATCAATAGTCGCGGCATGCGCATGCATTTTCTGGCAAACATTGATACCGCTGAATTAAATCGTATTCTGCAACGTGCGCACCCTAACAGCACCCGCATCATTATTGTCTCTAAGTCATTCACAACCTTAGAGACCACCATGAACGCCAGAGCAGTAGTCAAATGGCTCAAGGACAGCGGCCGTAATGATGTTCAGATTGCCCAAGCCTTGTTTGCGGTCACGGCAAACGTTCCGGCAGCCCTAGAATTTGGGGTTGCCAAAGATAATGTCTATCCATTTTGGGATTGGGTGGGAGGACGTTACTCCGTATGGTCTGCAGTTGGTTTACCCATCGCACTGCAATATGGCTTTGATACTTTTAAAGAGTTTCTAGCCGGTGCGCAACTCATGGATCAGCACTTTAAGTCAGCACCTCTTGAAGAAAATCTTCCCGTGATCATGGCGCTAGCCTTGATCTACCAACAAAAGAAACACCACATCAAATCCTATGCAGTAATTCCCTACGCTGATGCGTTAGATTGGTTTCCAAAGTGGTTACAACAATTGGATATGGAGAGCAATGGCAAAAGCGTTGATAAAAACGGTATGCCAGTGAAGTTTTCCTGCCCTGTAGTATTTGGTAGCTCTGGCAGCAATGCGCAACATTCATACTTCCAGCTGTTGCATCAGGGTTTAGATGTGATTCCGATTGACTTCATCGCAATATGCGAACCGATGAGCCACCTTGCGGAAGCAAAAGCACATCACCGCATTCTGTTATCTAACTGTTTAGCTCAAGCGCAGGCACTAGCCAACGGCAAAAAAACAGAAAACCCGAACAACACCTATCCTGGCAAACGACCAAGCAATTTGTTGATTCTTCCCAAACTCAATGCATTTTATCTGGGCGCCCTTCTAGCACTATATGAAAATCGCACCGCTGCATTGGGTGCACTATGGAATATCAACAGCTTCGATCAGCCCGGCGTTGAACTTGGCAAGATATTGGCCAAGCCGATTGAGGCTGCATTAAAAGATGGCGGCACCGTGCAAGCGGGTGACAACATCGATGCTATTACGGCTGCCCGTATCAATCTTTTTAATCAATCTTAAATAATTAAACCAACACTGTTGCGTAAGTTATCCAAAGGAAATTCAATGCAATTATCGCCAACGATTTTTAAAGCTTACGATATCCGCGGCATTATTGATGAGACCCTTGATCCCTCGATTGCAAAATTGATAGGTCAAGCTTTTGGCACAGAGATGCGCGAGCTGGGCGAAACTGAGATTGTGATTGGTCGCGATGGACGTTTATCGGGCCCGAGCCTGATTGAAGCATTAACTGAAGGATTGCTATCTACCGGCATTAATGTGATTGATCTTGGCATGGTAGCTACTCCAATGGTGTACTTTGCCGCCAATCAAGTGATTGACGGCAAGAAACCCAAGTCAGGAATCATGATTACCGGTAGCCACAACCCACCAAACTACAACGGCTTTAAGATGGTATTGGGTGGTGCTGCGATCTATGGCGACCAAATCCAAGCTTTACGTAAACGTATAGAAGCGCAGAAATTTATTACCGGCCAAGGCACTCGCTCCACCTTTGACATTTTCCCAATGTACCTCCAATACATTGTTGGCGATATCAAACTGGCCCGTCCAATTAAAATCGCGGTGGATTGTGGCAATGGCGTTGGTGGCGCCTTTGCAGGCAAACTCTTCAGAGCGCTTGGTTGTGAAGTGCAAGAACTTTTTTGCGAGGTGGATGGTCATTTTCCAAACCATCATCCTGACCCAGCCCATCTTGAGAACTTACAAGATCTGATCAAAAACCTACAAACCACTGATAATGAATTAGGTCTAGCATTTGATGGTGATGCCGATCGCTTGGGCGTCGTTACCAAGGATGGTCAAGTTATTTTCCCTGACCGTCAAATGATGTTGTTCGCGAAGGACGTGCTCTCACGCAATCCTGGAAGTCAAATTATTTACGATGTGAAATGTACTCGCAATCTAGCCACTTGGGTGAAGCAACATGGCGGAGAGCCTGTGATGTGGAAAACAGGTCACTCTCTCGTTAAAGCCAAGCTCAAAGAAACAGGCGCACCTTTAGCCGGTGAAATGAGTGGTCATATTTTCTTTAAAGACCGCTGGTTTGGATTTGATGATGGCCTTTACACCGGAGCTCGTCTACTAGAGATCCTCTCCAATGAAAAAGACCCCAAGCAAACACTCAATGACCTACCCAATGCGATTTGCACTCCAGAACTGCAACTAGCCTGCTCTGAAGGCGAGCCTTTTGCTTTATTAGAAACCATCAAAGCAAATGCCAAGTTTCCCACTTCGGAAGCCATCAACACAATCGATGGCGTGCGTGTCGAATACGCCGATGGCTTTGGCTTGGCAAGGCCGTCCAATACTACACCTGTGGTGGTGATGCGTTTTGAAGCGGACAATGAAGCAGCCATTAAACGCATTCAGGCAGAATTTAAAATCGCCCTCTTAAATGCGAAACCAGACGCTAAACTCCCTTTTTAATTACTAATGCGCTCAACATTTTTCAGTCGTTACTTGCGGTGTTTAGTGCTATGGCTTGTGCTGCTTGCCCCACTCTCAATTAGTCATGCTAAAGAATCTATCTCCGATCCAATTCGGGTGCAATTAGCATGGATGCATCAAAGTCAGTTTGCTGGATTTTATGTTGCCCAAGTGCGCAAGCATTTTGAAAACCAGGGATTGCATGTCACCCTAATTGAGGGTGGCCCCAATATCAACCCCATTATCGAACTACAAGAAGGTAGAGCCGATGTCGCCGTATCCTGGCTTGGTAATGCCTGGAACCTATCATCCGATGGCAAGCATGTTACCAATATCGCGCAGATATTTTCTGGCTCATCTCTATCGGTAGTATGCCGAATTAGCGCTGGAGTGTTTACCCCTAAAGATATTACCGGGAAAAAGATTGGTGTTTGGAATTTAGGTGATGAAACTGTTGTAAACGAGATGCTACACCTCTTAGACATCCCCAAAAGCTCAGTAGAGCTTGTGAAGCAAGCCCCCAATGGACAAGATTTAATAGATGGAAAAGTGGCTTGTGCAACAGCTATGACGTATAACGAGTATTGGCAAGTTTTAGAAAAAGGAATTCCCTCAACCGATCTGATTGTCATTAATCCGGAAGTTTTTGGCATTCCGCATATAGAGGATGGCCTATATGTCATGACTGATCGCCTGAACTCTCCAGTTTTTCGAGAGCAGTTGGTAAAGTTAACCAAAGCACTTCGTACTGGTTGGAAAGAGGCTCGCATAGCGCCTACTCTTGCCGTTGAAATTGTCCAACGCAAAGCGCCAACACTAAATAAAGAGCATCAAAAGCACATGCTGGAAACGGTATTAGGCGTGATACCAGCAAACCCCGATGAGTTCGGCCTCTTCGATTTGGGGCGTTATCAAGCTGAAGTAAATCGCCTGCTATCCCCAGGGAGAATTAACCCGACACCAGAGCGTATTTGGACTTATGAAATCTGGAATGCGCTTAAAAAAGAGGATAAAAATATCACTCCTTTAACCCAAGCTACGAAGTTTTATGTTTCAAACACTACCAGCCTGCTGGCATTTAAGATTTTGGTGTATTTCGGTGTCTTTACTTATGCCCTATCTGGGGTTCTAGAGGCGATCAACCGGGGCTACGACCTCTGGGGTCGCCTAATCCTCGCATTCTTGTCGGGAGTGGGAGGTGGCACCCTCAGAGATCTGTTAATTGGCGGCGATCGTTTGCCCTTTTATTACGTCAAAGACCTAACATACCCGCTTGGAATTTTATTGGTCGTACTCTTCACATCGTCGATTGTTGCGGTATATCAAGATGCGCACAAAAGCGATCTATTTAAGAAAACAAAAAAGTATGCTGACATCTTGGGATTCACCGCATTAGCCATTACAGGTGCGGCGATATCGATTTCCTCAAATCTGCAATGGTTCTGGGCGCCAATTTGTGCAGCGCTTACTTGTGCTGGCGGCGGTATGCTCAGAGATATTGTGATTAATCAAGAGCCCAGCACATTTAAGGGGGTCATCTATGAAGAGGTGGCAGTAGTTGGAGCCTTATTTTTAGTTGGCGGATTAATGATCGCCAACCATTTTGAGTACAGCGCCATACCTGTTTACCTCAGCATTATCTTTAGCATTATCTTGATCATCTGTCTGCGTCTGGCAATCTACAAATACCACTGGCACTACCCTAAATTCCTAGGCGGCTCAGGTAAGGATGCTCATTAAAGCTTGCTAAAGAAGCTCATAATTTTCTTGGCGAGGGATTCGCGTCTTTCATTCACAACTTCCTGTTGATTTGCAAGGCTCAATGTTTTTTCATTTTGAGCCAAACGCATTGCCAATAGATTGGAAATACGCTCAACCAAAATAGAATTGGCTTGCAAAATTGGTGCCAAGTCTTGCTTATGAATTTCAATCAAGTGCGCATTATCTCGAGCAAATACATCCGCAGAACGCGGCTCTCCAGTTAATAAGGACATCTCCCCCACGCAGTCGCCAGGCCATAAAGTGGCTAAGATGACTTTATCGCCATTCTCTTTGTAAGTGACGACCTCAAGGATGCCCTCAGCAATGATATACATGCTGTCAGCCATTTCTCCTCGACGAATAATTTGCTGTCCGGAGTTAAAGTGCAAAGAAGTGGCATTTTCAGAAAGTTGCGCTACCTCTTCCTCGCTCAATACCTTCAGAATGCCAAATGGATAAACATTTTGAAGCGGAGGAAAATGACTTGAATGCAATGATGGGACCGATTGCACCAGAATAGAGGATTCCAGATTAATGCCAGAGGATTTTAGAAAGCGCAAAACACTTTTCAGCACTAAATGCCGTGATTGATTATTGGAATAATCGGAAGCGCATTCATAACGAATCTTATAGGTCACACTGCCGGTTTGCACTTGCGTAACATAGTTGCGAAACCAGCCAGTAAATTCCGGGGTATTGCGACAAACGTATTCTAGGGCAGCATCCAGAACCTCTAGAATACGGTCTTCATTGTATTGAATGTCTAACTGCAGAATTGCCTCACGTATGGTTTGCTGAGTTTGCTGACTAATATTTGTAAATTGCAGGGCTAAAAAACGATTGTTCGGTATCCGATACATCCTCAAATCACCATTCGTTTCCAAGGTGACGTAGCGTCGATCCATTTCTTTGATCCGCGCAGAAACAAGGTTACCGTTTTCGTTATATTCGACCCAATCACCAATGGCAATCAAATGATCGGCCTGCAACGTAATGCTCGCGGCCACATCAGCGATGAGGTCACGGAACGCGTAACCAATAGCCAAACCCATGGCTCCCGAGGTAGCTAAAAGAGTGCTGATGGATTGGTCGTACAGAAGGATGAATCCCAATAGACCCATCAAAGCATAAATTAGAATAGTGCCCGCTTGTACTAAGACTGCCGGGATTTGTCTCTTCTGCTTTCTGGCATTAATACGGATCACTAAAATTCGGAATACACAATCCAAAGTAAATGCAAATAAAGCAAACTGAAGCGCCGCAAGAATATCACTGAGCACCGGCATCTTATCCAGATTTAAATGAGTTTCTTGCCAGCCCCAGGGAGTGCCTAAAAGCTTGTTGATGAAGTGGGCTACTCCAAAATTAAGTAGGGCTAATATACAAAGAAATAGTCTCGGTCTTTTCAAGAAGAATTTCACAATGAGCCCCCTGGAAAACGATATTTAGACCGCCAAACTGCCAGCACCATATTGGGATAGGTATCTTGACCAAGGCTACCGTTATAACGCGCAAGACCTCGAGCAACATCTTGACCCTCTACTTCTAAATAGTGTTTCAAGATGATGCAGCCATAGCGTAAATTAGTACGGACATCAAAGAGAGAGTCTCGTGCATCACCAATCAGGTCCTTCCAAAATGGCATCACTTGCATTAAGCCACTCGCACCGACCCCAGAAATCGCAAAGCGATTAAAACCACTCTCCACCTCAATTAGAGCCAGGACCAAATCTGGGTCTAAGTTAAATCGGGTCGATTCATAATGAACCATCCGTAACCATTCACGTCGCAAAGACTCATTTGGAATTTTGTTGCGCAGATTACGAGACTGATAGGATATCCACTCAACAGCCTTAGTGGCCGACTCAAAAGAGCTGAATGGCAATGGTTCTGATGTTAAAGACTGCCTTAACTCGTAACGATTGGCCAAAGAGATTTCTTGATAATTCGGGCTAGCAAAAGCAATATTGCCCACGAAGAGCAATAAGATTATTGGGTAAATAATAAAACGGCTCATTATCCCGTAACGACCTGGCCCATTTTGAAAATAGGTAAATACATTGCCACCAGAATAAAACCAATCACACCACCTAAAAAGCAAATCATGATGGGCTCCATCATTTGCGACATCTTCTCTACAGAGGAATCAAATTCTTCCTCATAATAAGTGCTGATGGTTTCTAACATTTCACCCATATTGCCTGTTTGCTCACCAACAGAAACTAACTGAGAAAACGCACTGGGAAACACTTTAATTTTTCCCAACAAAGCCGAAAGTGGTTCGCCAGAAAAAACTCCCCGCTTAGCCTCCTGAACACCGTCCCGTATCACTTCATTTTTACTCGATTCAGCAGTGATATCCAAGGCCTCAATCACGGGCACACCAGCATTGGTGAGGTTTCCATATACCATTGCCACCTGAGCCACATTGGAGTGCAATGCCATATTGCCAATCAAGGGCATGCGCAATATCAACTGATGCCACTTTCTTCTAATGGTGATATTTCTCTTAATGATCATCCGAAATGCAACAATGCCACCGATCAAAAGTACCGCTAATACACCACCACCCATGGGGTCGCGAATAAAGTTACTTAAATTAACAATCATTAAGGTTGGTGCTGGCAACTGCGAGCCAATACTACCGAACATTTGGGCAAACACTGGCACAACAAAGATCATCATGATGGCCAGCACAATCGTTGCTACGATGAGCAAGATTGTGGGATAAAGCAATGCGGACTGAATACTTTTACGAATCTTAATTGTCTTGCGAATACTCAATACCAACTTATCCAAAAAGATATCTAAGCTACCGCTTGATTCGCCAGCGCGTACTAAGTTGATATAAATGGAATCAAAAATATCAGGGTGTTTTCCAAACGCTTTTGAAAGGCTTGAGCCAGCCTCAACATCTTGATAAATCTCCCCGAACGTTTTTTTCAGCAAAGGATCTTCTACCTGATCTCGCACCATTTCCAGTGATGGCAAAATTGCCAAACCTGAACGCAACATTGTCGCCATTTTCTTGGTGGCAATCATGATGCTGACTAGCTTTACTTTGCGCTGCAGGCTCAATTTAAAATTGAGCTTAAAGGCCTTTTTTTCAGCCTCCTCTTCTACGCGCACCCCCTTAACGAGATGGGTAATAATCACCCCGTCCTCTTTTAACTTATAAGCAGCCTCATCACGCGTTAAGGCACTGATCGTCCCGCTGATGTATTGGGTATTTTTAATGCCTTTCCAATTGAAATCTGGCATAGGCTTTTAATTAATTAAAAATGAGATTGCGTTGGAATTCATGGATAGTTAACACGCCATCTTTAATCATTGTTCTGCCAATTTCTTGAATTGGCCTAAATCCATCGTGAAGCGCTATCTCACGTAAAGTAGTAGCTGGCTCATTATTAATAATGGCCGCACGCAACTTGTCATTAATATGCAAAACTTCATATATACCCATGCGGCCTTTGTAACCCGTGTTGTTGCACTTGTCACACCCCGCCCCAATAAACGGTTTAGTTGTCTTTGCCTCTTCAGGGCTAAAGCCTAAATCAAGCAATATGGCCTCATGATTACCAGTATGTTCTTGTTTGCAATGGGGGCAAATTTTTCTGGCTAAGCGCTGCGCAACGACTAATGTCAGGGCCGCTCCAATCAAATAACCAGGAATGCCCATATTGACTAGACGCACAATGGTACTAATCGCATCATTCGCGTGCAAGGTGGATAAAACCAAGTGGCCTGTGAGCGCAGCTTTAATCGAAATATCCGCCGTATCTTTGTCGCGAATCTCACCCACCAAAATTACTTCAGGATCTTGACGCAAAAATGAACGTAATGCTTGTGAGAAAGTCAGGCCAATATCATCCCGAATTTGCACCTGCCCAATACCATCCACAGTGAATTCCACAGGATCTTCAGCAGTCAAGATATTGATGTCCGGCTTGTTTAGCCTGCGCAAAGCACCATAAAGAGTGGTAGATTTTCCGGAACCTGTTGGACCCGTCACCAAAACCATGCCCTGAGAGGCATCAATCGCATCGGTCAGCTGCTTATATTCTTTCTCAGGAAAGCCAAGGTGGTCCAAGTCAAAAGAGACACCTTCACGATCTAGAATACGCATCACGATCCGCTCGCCATAAACAGTCGGCAATACGGAGACACGTAAGTCAATGTCGCGGTTATTGGGGAGTGCTGTCACAATGGCGCCATCTTGCGGCAATCGCTTTTCAGAGATATCAAGCGCTGCCATAATCTTGATGCGAGTTGTCACGGCAGAATAATTGCTGAATAAGAATTCTTTTAGCTCTTTTCTTTCTTGTAAAACGCCATCGATTCTATAACGCAGAGTTGCCACATCTTTATATAACTCAATATGAATATCACTGGCACCTTTTTGAACTGCATCAAAAATTAAGGCATTCACAAACAGAATAATTTGCCCACCTTGGTCGTCTTGATTTGCACCAGCTAGACCTGAAGTGGTCTTGGCACTAGCTAATGCGCCTTCCTTAGCAGCCTTTTCTCCAAAAAGATTGCTACTCTTCTTTTTAGTCTTCAAAGCATCTTTGATTTGAATTGCGGTGGAATTGGCACTCCCACTCAAAGGAGAACCATGTGCTTCACTCTTACTGTCTGTGGATTTCTGCGAAGCGATTAGATCAAGTAGACGCTGCATCTCAATAGGAGAGATGACATTTGCCACAATTTTTTTGCCGGTAATTAATTTGGCGCTACTAATACCGCGCAGTGCACTTGGCTCAGAAATTGCTACAGAAATTTCTTTGTCATTTGCAGCAAAAGGGACAATCCGATTATCAATCACATAGTTTCTGGGAATCACATCGGCATAATGGCTTGAGAAATCCTCCAAGATTGCCATTGGCGCAGGCGGTAAATCCAAGTAATGCGAAAGGCTCTCCTTTACCTTCTCGTCACTCACATAGCCAGAGTGCACTAGAACGTCATACAGAAACTTGCCGCTTTGGCGGCTTTGTTGCTCAGCGATATTGTAATTTGCAGAATTTACTAAGCCGCGATCCAAAGTGAATCGAGCCATTTCTTGAGAAACGTCTGACAATGAAGCCATTACTAATTAAGAACCTTAGGGGCAATAAAGACCAGTAATTGCGTTTTGTTATCAACTTTTTTGTTGTAACGGAACAAAGCTCCCAAATACGGAATATCACCTAATAATGGCACTTTAATCGTTTTATTTTCTTGCGTATTGTCATAGATACCGCCAATTACCGCAATTGTGCCATCTTTAATTAATAATTTACTGCGCACTTCACGCTTATTAATTGAAGGCGGAGAAGTTGAGTAGTTTGGAGAATCTTTATTCACCACCATATTTAGGTAAAGGTTACCATCACCCACTACGCTTGGGGTAACCGTCAATTTTAGAGCAGCATCTTTAAACTCATAAGTGATCTGATTAGTACCAACACCAGGAACGGGGTACGGAATCTGTACACCATCAATCACCACGGCCTCTTCGTTATCCATCGTAAAGACGTGTGGGTTAGAAATAATCTTTAACAGATCGAGTTGCTCCAAAGCCGTTAATTCAACCTTGAGCGCATTAGATGTTGTTTCATATAAATAGCCCAAACCAAAGGGATTAGCCAAACCCGTAACAGGCTGGTTAAAAACAGAACCAGTATCAGTACCCAACTGAATTGCTCCTGGTGCAACATTCAAGCCATTTACACCACCAACAGAACTACGACCAGAATTCCCTGTTGAGCTATTGGTATAAGCTCCCAGACGAACCCCAAGCTCGCGCTGCCAGTCATCCGTTGCCTCTACAACAAAAGCCTCGATGAGTACTTCCTGCGTACGAATATCTAACTTGGAGATCAGCTTTGCCGCCAACTCCATCTCACTCTTAGTGCCCTTGATGATGACTGAATTAATTCGCTCATCAGTGGTAATTTCAATAATTCCACCAGGTGGACGTACTGCAGCAGCACCCGCAGGTGTAGTTCCACCAAAGATTGCTTCTAGTTGCTGTTTTACTCTAGCTGGTCTGGTGTAGTAAAGGCGAAATATCTCTGTGTACTGGGTGCTGATAATTCGCTTGGCCGCCAGCTGTTTGCTGACTTCTTCTAAACGTTTGCGCTCAAATTCATCGCGCGCCAATAATGTCTCTGGTTTTTGGATGCGAATGATACCCGCTTCGCTATCGACACTCTTGGATAAACCTTTGACACGTAAAATATTGTCTAATGCCTTATCCCATGGCACATTCGTAATTTTTACAGTAACAGTGCCTTCAACTTCATCGCCAACCAATATATTGACACCCGATACCTGTGTCATTGCTTGAGCCAGCTCTCGAATATCCACATCAACGAAATTCAAGGTCACATTAAATGACTTCCACTTACCATCTTCAGTCCGCTGTGACTCATTAATAAAATTACGTCTTTGTGAATCTAACTGTTCATTTGGTTTGCGATCGATTTTTGGACCAATTTCCAAGGTCTTTTGTGTTTTAGGAGCTAAATCAGCCATGATTTGCTCTGGATCTAAACCCATCTTTTCACGCATTTGCGAATTGGATTCAGGGGGAGCAGATTGACATGCGACCAAGAGCCCTAGCGAAAGTGTCATTAAAACCCATAGAAAGTGACGCGCTAAATTCATCGTGCACCTCCAATAGCTTTATTTGGATCTGCGACAGGAAATTGTCCTGGCTGCGATTGCAAAAACAATCTCACCTTACCGTTAGGTTGACGCAAAATAACACCATCCAAATCAATATCGGAGATGATGCCGCCTTGGTTACCCAATCGATCGCCCACCTTCACCACAAAACTCTCCCGAAAATCCGTCCGAATCATTGCCGCCTTCACGCTATTGGAAACCACCACACCCATAATGATGTAAGACTGTGGATCAGCCATAACCAAGGGTGAATATCTGGGGTCGCGGCCACCTTCGATCATGCCACTGGAGGCCTTAGAAAAGGGGTCACGCTCATTAGCGCGTCCACCGGCATCCGCCGGACTTCCATTAATAATTACCTCTTCGTTTTGAGTAATTCCATCTGCGTCACTCTTAGTGTTTTTGGCCTTAGGTGAAGCAGCTCTCACATTGGGAATTACGTAATCACTGAAACGAATCATCAATTCTTGTGCCAGGGCTAACGCACTTTTAGCAAACACTTCTGACTGAGGAGCAATAGCCACTTTAGTTTGTAGTTTTTCAGGCAAACGATAGGTTGATAGCTGTGCCTTAATTTGCACTAAGCCATGAGTATCACCACTAACTAAGGTAATTTGCTCTTTATCAATGTTGACACTCTTTTCAAAGCCCGCCAAAAGCTTGCGATAGCGCATATACCGGCTGTAGTTCCCTGACATCTCTACTTTTAATTTAATTCTATAAAAGAGGGGTGGCGCTGTAGGCGCAGCCTGAGAATTATTTGCTGTATTAGCATTGCTTGGTGCAGGAGGTGCCCCAGGCGCTTTAGGAGCCTGTCCAGCCGGTAATGGCTTGCCACCCGGATAAATAGCCTCTTCGCCATCAGTTGCTAAAGAGGTAATAGTCAAACCTTGCGAAGTCGCCATTTGGCTCAAGCGCTGATAGAGCTCTTCCAGTTCAGACTCAACACTAAATAAGCGATTGAGCTCAATGTAATTCATTTCGGTTTGCACCAAATCTTCGTGAGCCTTTCGATTGGCAATCTCAAGATATTTAATTTTGGCTTCCATTTCTGGAATAGCGGCGATTTTATGTTCAATCGCGTCACGCTCTGCTAGGTAAGGCATAAATACGAAAACAATGTAGGCAATGAAGATCAGAATGCCGAGCGCTGACCACAAAATAATTTTTGCCTGCGGTCCCTTGAGAGACGCATTATTGTTCAATAATTTCTTGAAGAATAGCCCCACATCGAGATTTTTTAATTCAGAAAGATTCATATGGATCTCAATTGCGTTTTGGTAATACTGGTGATTGGTTAGCAGCGGGCTGATCTAATTTCAGCACACATCGCACTTCAAAACGCTTATATGAACTCGCACTAGCCCTACGTGCAGGCGACTGTGTGGTAGCGGCCATACTCATCGTGCTTAGTGAGGCATGCGCTATTACGGGCAATCCCTGTAAGCGATCTACTAAATTGACAATCGACTGATCATTGACGGCATCACCCTTAATCACCAAAGTTGAAGGATCGTCAAAATTGAGCTCAGTAAACCAAACACCACCAGGCACAACCCCATTTATAGCGTTTAGCATTTTGTAGGTGCTGGCCTGATTCGATTTAAATTCATTGCTTGCTTGCAGCATTTGGGTATAGCGCGCCCGTTGCGCCGTCAGTTTGGTCAAGATATTTTCTTTAATCTTGACATCCTCCTCTAGGCGCACCGCTTTTTGGTATTGCGGATCAGAGGTGCCAGAGGAGAAAAATTGATTCACCAAGGTTAGCAATACAAATATGGCGATCAGCGCACCAACAGCCCTCATACCTAATTTGGACAAAACCTTTCGCTTTTCGGCATTGCGAACGGTATCGCGGTTGGGCAACAAGTTGACGTTATTAACGCCAGTAACATATTTGTAGTAGCCAAAGATATCAACTTTTCGTGTTGCTAAGCCAATGGCCGAGCTAAACACGGAAAGATTCTTTTCCGCATGAATGGTCTTTTGCAGATTTTCGGGAACCATTAAATCGTCTAAAGGATCGAATAATTCCACTCGATACCCATCTAGACATTTTTTCATTTGCACTAATAACTCGCCAACATCGGAAATTGGCGAAACTAGCAATACTTTCTCGATGAGATTCGATCCAACCTTAGTCTCGTAGGCCCTAAATGCCTGACGAATTTGACCAGATAAGCGGTCATACAAACGATCACCAGCCTCACCCACTGGCACGCCATTCTCAATCAGCAAGCGGTCTGCTTCCGATACATATATATCGTAGATAAAGGGCGCATCCTCCGTCACAATCAATACGTAGTTTTCATTCGGCCCAAATTCAATCAGAGCCGTTGTGTTGATAGAGCGTTGCTTTTGAGTTTTAAGGGCGTTACGGATCGCAAAGCAGCGAACATCAACCACTACTGGGTTAAGGCCTGCCTTAGTAGCAATTTGCACATACTGATTAATTTCAGTCAACTTAGATGCTACAAACAACAATTCCATCGTATTGTCTGAAGCATTGCGACGAATCACTTGCCAAAAGATAGAGTACTCTTCTAATTTCTCCGCCAGTTGAATGATGTTGCTCCACAAACTGTCGTATTCAATCGCACTCTGAATTTCTTCATCACTCATCAAAGGTAGCGTGACGGTGCGCACAATCGCACTCGTAATCGGTATGGAGATTGCTACATTAGGAGTTTCTAACTTGGCACCATCAATCAGCTCCCGTAACTTATTGACATACAAATCATGATTCGCATGAACATCAGCAAGACTAGCTTTGTCGCTGACGTATTTAGAGCCAACCTTTTCGAGTAGCCAATGGCCACGATTTTCTGTAAGCTGCGCTACTCGTATGAAATTAGGGGTGATATCTACCCCCACTACGTCTTCTTGCTTGACGGAGTATTTGCTTAATAAATCGATAAAGAACCGCATTAGCGGCTGAAAAGGGTTATTCATCTAAAGCAGTCAAAAACAAAAACATATTTATCGATAACTATATAGTAAGCAATGCTCAATATACCCTTTTTTCACGCCAAGACTTGTATTTCACGCGCCCTGTAGACGATGCATTACTTGAACTGAGCTTGGCTAAATTATCCCGGCCAGATGGTAGAGAACTACCAGGCGCCAGATTACTCATACCAACATAAATATTGCCTTTAGAGTCGACCACGGGCTGGGTTGCCAAGCCTTGGCCTATCACCGAACCACCGCTACCCGTAGCACAACTATCAGTCATCTCAATAAGGCGACTGGTGCCATACAAAGGGCATGACGCCGCCTCAGGCTGATAGGCCGAGAAATAGACATACTTGTTATAGACGGCCGCCCTACCGACGACTTTCTGAAAATCAGCTGCTGCACTAACACCCGTTTTTGCATACACATCGGCATACCAAGAGTTATTCACATCGCATTGCTGGGTATTGACATTAGTGAAAGTACTAACGGTTTGATTAGTCTTGCTTAGGATGGTTGCTGGAAAATCCGTGTCCATAACACCAAAAACTCGATTATTAATGGTTGAGACCCTTCTTTGTAGACGAGTCTGGTCACCAGAGCCAAAGAAATTAAAAAGGCGATTAACCGATCCACCGCCAGTGGCGGTTCCGGACACAATGGTCGATCCCAATTGGTTATAAGCCATTCGATCATTGGCTAAAGTGGCCTGATCTAAGAATGACTCGTAGAGGGTAAAGAGGCCAGCGTTCGCATCCGACAGACTGGCTTTACTGAGGTTGTATTTCCAAAGCTTACCCTGCAAGTCTGTGAAATAAGCAATTCCCCCGTAATAATTTGCCAATGATGTGCCATCTCCGGTGATGACGGTCAAGTCTGCAGTGACACCATTCGGAATGTTTGATGTCGTGTCGTTCGCCACCGGCGTTGCCGCCAATACGTGACCGCCTGTAGAGGCCACCACACTCGAACCTGTTGCACCACAAGATGCAGTGGTTAAGGAGGCATCCGGCTCAAGTTCTAGCACGTAAGCATAAGAACCGTATGAACTAGCAGCAGTAGTGCCAGATGATGAAGCGCCGCCAGCAAAGCCACCGCCAAAGACAGCAACCCAGCGTTGGCTCGTTGAGCCCTTTGTGTATGGCAACAACATAATCACCGGGCGAGACCAAGCGCCGCCAAGCTTGGAATAATCAAAATTGCTGCAGCTCGTGCTGTAGGCAAAGGTCGACTTTTTACCACTGGCATCCCAATAGTTAATCACTTTATTGGCTGTGTCATTGTTGACGGTAAATAAATGTGCCGGTGCGTCTGGGTTGGTAATGTCTAGAGCGTAATAACTATTCCCACCCCACCCTAGACCACCCATCAAGACCGTCTTCCATTTAGCCTCACCGTAAAAGTACACATCCTTCACGGTAATCGGTCCGTCAACACTAAAAATACTATTACTGGTTCCCGAGCCCGCATTCAGTCCTGTAGTACCTGTCATATTTCTAAGCATAGGCGTTACTGATGGCGGAATAAACGCCCAACGCTCATTCAAATCCAAATCAAAGGCATGTAGCATGCCATCATTTGCGCCAACGTAGAGTTGGGAGCGGCGACTGGCATTACTATCTATGAAAGAGCTGTAGTTGTATTGATATCTAAAGTAAGCTTCCGACTTACCAAAGGTAGCCACGTCCGAACTCCAGGGTGCATTCGGAATGCCTACTAACACCATCTCCGAATGATAGGTGTCACCCAAGACAGAGGTACGCACTGCTGTTTGTGCCGAACTCTCCTCCCATGAAGAATTAAAACCACGTACAAAGTTGATCAGGTTTTGAGTGGTAGCTGTACTGCTAGTGGCTGGGCAGTTGTAAAGCAGACTCTCTAGTTTGGCAGTATTGCCTGTAGTCATATTGTTGTAGTTGCTGTCCAAAGGCAGTGCGCTAGACATACATAAAGGGTCGTAACCTACAGTCCAAATAGATCTGCCACCAGATGAATAGGAACCAGTGCCACTTGCACGAGCAAATAATTTACTTTGAGCCGTAACAGGCGGGTCTGCAGTAATGGCACCACTGGCATCCAATTGATAGCGCTTGATTTCTCCAATCCACTGTTTATCCTTTTGGTATTCAAAGAGTGCTTGATAAATCGTGCCATCGCCGATCACAGGCGGAGCATACGTTTGCCAAACATCGGATCGAGTGCTGCTACCTGCTGGCAAAGATGCGGTTTTGGTTGGCAAGGATGGGGCCACCGCTGAACCACTCACGCCTTTAAAACCAAAACCGAAAGCAATCGTTGGATAAAGTGGGTCATATCCTAAAGAGTAAATACCGGCACCTACAGTAGTTAAAGCATTAATCACCTCTGTTCGAGAGGCGCCTGCTCCGTAATAAATGTAGAAAATGGCAGACTCATTACAAAGTAAGTCACCGAACTGAAAGGTAAATGACGCACCCAAATTAGTGTCTTGATTATTAATGCGACCCCCTATGCCCGTGAAATCCACATGGGTTGATGTCGTTACTGGCAATGGTGCTGGTTGGCAGTTGATGGTAGGGTTGGGCGTAATGGAGTACCAAGATCCGCCGTTATCGCAAGAGTCATAAATCTTCGGGGTATAAGCACTCGCATATGAAGCAGCTACCCCAACCTGATCAGTCAATACAGTAGTCAAATTATTCAACATATCCCAGTCCATGATGCGGCGATAGCGCACATCCGTCAGAGTGCCGCCCGAGATATTGGTGATAGTGACTAAGGCCTGAAATAGATTGGGGTTGGTGGTCCCGCTGGTGGGTCCATACACATGCGTGACCTCCAGCAAGGGTGCTTTTGAGGTGTCTGCTGGATCACTAATCCACACGGTCGATTTAATACTGGTGGAGTCAACCACAAAACTTTTAACAGTGATGTTGGCCGATACACCGCCGGCATCCACCGAGGCATAACCAGCAATAGGCGTTCCAGATACTGGCAACACCCCACTAGCACCCCACCCCTCCCATTTGCGACCAGGGGCGGTACCATCGTACCAACCAGCGGGATAATTGGTGCCATTACCTGAAATTGGTCTACCCCCACCCCATTTATAAGCAGTCCCAACAGACCCTACGGGTGTTGTATTCAGGGTATTCGCATTATTTGCTACAGTTCCCGAACCACCAGGTGTGTTCAAGTTTCCCGCGGGATTGACACCCAAAGCAATAGTTTGATTTGCTACAGTCGTGCTGTTATGAATGATTCCCCACAATGGAAAATTCTGCGCAAACGCCACTCCAGAAAAGCAAAAGCACAGCAGCATCAGAGTGCGAATAAACAGTGATTTTTCTAAATACATTGAAGGGTGAATTTTGTCTGCGTGTTTCATGGTTTTATGGGGTGTAAGACACCACTACCTCCAAGATTGAGCGACTAGAGTTAGATTGCCAAAAGGTTTTATTGATCTTGTTACCAGTAAGCGGCACATTAAAGTTACCTACAGCGGTAATACGAATAGTGTATGTGAAGGTAGATAGCCCATAGCCGTTAGTCGTTCCGACTTCATTACCAATACCCAGTGATGCCGTACTGGCTAGCTTTTCAACGATGCACGATGAATAACTTGCCCGCCCCGCCCGGTCTTTAAACTTCGCACTACGACTATCTGTTTGCCCAATGGGCACAGTGTCAGCTAATACCGTCTTGCCACTCAACGGATTGCCAGTACTAGCTAAATCATAGGCAGCACCTACCCCGTTTACCCAAGATTTTCCAGCGCTCGTATCCAACCACTCAATGGCATTATCAAAACAGGTTTCACCCGCTTCAATAGAAACCGGTTTATTGGCCACTGCCGCTACCAAATCCGATTGAGTTGAAGCAATATAAGCAATGCCTGCTCCCATTACCATCAGCACCAACAAGAGGATCAGTGTCACCACCAATGCCAACCCTGATTGAGCCGAGTTGACCCCACTCAATCGAGCCTGAACGATACGAGTATGACTAGGGAACCAGTGAGACATTCTTGGCCCTCGTAATCACATTAAAGGTTTTACTTACTACTCTTGCTGATCCATCAATCTTTTGTGGGGATTGAATCGTCAAAATAGCTTTTACTGTTTGGGGTTGACCAGAAAATGTGCCAGAGGATTTGAGATTAGCTGCCTCTACTGAAAAGGCAGTAACCCAATCCAGAATTGGTTCACCACTGCTCTGCCCATACATTGGGGTTGAACTTGCTAAGGTACACAAAGCGCTCGGGTTATTGCATTTACGCCATTCGCGCATCAAACGTTGGCGCTGATTGCCTGAAGTTGGCGTATAGCTATTGAGGTAGTAGCGAATTAATGCCCTGTAAAGAACGCCTGAATCATCATAGTCGTCGTACACGAGCGTTAAATCATTTGCATTACTGATAGTGATAGGTTGATTGCTTGGCATCGGATTCACATCGCTGTAATCCAGATAGCCCGCCATCCGAATATCCGCCTTTAATAAATCAATCGCGCGCAGTGCATTGCGATTGACTTCCGTTTGCGCCGTCAAGACTTGATGTTGTTGGGCAAAGAAGGTATAGCCAGCATACGTTCCAGCGATCACAATCGATGAGACGGCCAGAGCTACTAGCAACTCAACCAATGTATAGCCATGCTCAGATAAAAGTTTAATGGGAGAAACGTGAAGGTGCTTCATGGTTTTCTCAACTTCCTTGTGAAATACGCACTAACACCACCATCACCAGTCACTAAGCTAACATTTACGATTAAACCCGTACCATCATTCACTAGATCAACCTGACGAATCTCTTGGCCTGATGCAGCATTAAATGCGCCGATATTGGCATTAAGATCATCGCACCATGCACGTCTCTCATCACCTGCGTTATAACTAGCGCAATTCGCTAGAGATCCAGCATATTGACTGGCATTAACAAAGGGGTTGAGTGGGTCAGTGCTGGCACGCATCGCTTGTGCACTGATCGTCTCCACAATGCGATCCCCCATTAAGTTGATATACATTCTTTTTTCCGAATCGGCGATCACTTGCTGAGAAATGCCAAAGAAAAAATACAGGCCACTAAACCCAATCGTAAAAATGGCCATAGCCACCAGAGCTTCAACTAATGTAAAGCCCCTTTCACGATCGAGCAGCGTGGCTGACCCCATTAATCTTGCTCCACCCAAGCGCTACCGTTTTCTTTCCAGCGATATTTCTGCACAAATCCGGTGGTTTGATTAACCAGGACCCGAAATGCACCCACCTTGGTTCGATCGCCACCACGATTGAGCTCAATATCAATAGCGCCACCACCTTCCGTGGAGGTTAGACCACTCGATGCAAATACACCTCGACCAGTGCTACATAGAGTGCTCACGATAGTGGACTCACCTGACAACACATTGAAATTGATATCAGTAGCGCTTGGGTCCTCTAAGAGGTTATTTGAAAAGCCACTGGCTACGCTCGAGGCAAGCGATTGCGGATTTGATGAGATTTGATATGTTAATTTTGTAGGAGAACTACAGATCAATACACCTGTGCCATTGATGGTGCGCACGCGCGTCTTAATAAAATCAACCGTTGACAGTAGAGCCATATAATCAGATTCTAGAGCGCGTTTTGCACGCCAATTCATAATGCTGGGGGTGATAAAGGAGCTCACAATCAGCAAAATGCCGACTACGACAATGACCTCCAGAAAGCTCACTCCTTTTTGCTTCATGTCGCCTCGATTTGCCCCGCTTGTACTAATTGCTGAATAGAGGCTTCCATGGTCATCATGCCCTCGCCTCGCGCCATTTGCATCACACTCGGTATTTGGAAGACTTTATTTTCTCGAATCAAGTTGCGCACTGCTGGATTGCACGTCATGACTTCAAATGCACCTACTCGACCAGGAGCATCCTTTTTCTTAAATAAGCGCTGGGTCATCACTAGACGTAATGACTGTGAGAGCTGTGCGCGCACTTGGTCTTGCTGCTGAGATGGGAATACGTCGATGATACGGTTAATCGTATTGGGCGCGCCACTGGTATGCAAGGTACCAAACACCAAGTGGCCAGTTTCAGCTGCAGTCAGTGCCAGTTGGATAGTCTCTAGGTCGCGCAACTCGCCCACCAAAATGACATCTGGGTCTTCACGTAATGAAGCGCGTAAGGCCGATGAAAATGACACCGTATCGCGTTTAACTTCTCGTTGTGAAACCACGCTATTTTGGTTCTGATGAATAAATTCGATCGGATCTTCAATGGTGATGATGTGTTCATGACGTGTCCGGTTGATGCGATCAATCATGGCTGCCAAGGTGGTCGACTTACCTGAGCCTGTTGGACCAGTCACCAAAATCAAACCGTTCTCCAGCTCAATCACATCTCGAGCAACTGGCGGCAACCCTAACACATCAAATGCCGGTATTTGCGTCTCGATTTTTCTCATTACGGCCGCTAAGCCACGTGAGGTTCTAAATAGATTGACCCGGAAACGAATATCCCCCGCTTCTACCGCCAAATCCGCATCAAACTGTTCGTTAAAAATAGCTTGTTGTTCTTTGGTGAGTTGCTGAGTAATGAATTCTTCCATCTCAGCTTGAGTCAGAATATCCTCAGGAAAGGTTTGAATCACACCATCGACCCGAATGGATACGGGCTCATTCGCATGAAAATGCAGATCGGATAATTTATGTGAACCTACATAGCGCAATGCTTTATCCATCAAACCCATAGTGCATTCACCTTTTAAATAATGATGTATCGAATGAAGTTGGGAGCAAATAGAAAAATTGCTCCCGCCAATATTAAGAATGGGCCAAAGGGCAGCATGCGCTCAGGGTTCCATTGCTCTTTGTTCAAGAGCATTTGCAAGCCAACGCCCAATAAGGCCAATATTGTTGCTAGACCCAAAATCGGCATGATGGTAGTCACGCCCAGCCATGCACCAAGTGCACCTAGAAGCTTGAAGTCTCCACCACCAAAGCCATCACGACCCCGCCAGAGCCAATAGAGAAAATTAATAGACCATGGCAATAAGTACCCTACTGCGGCCCCTAGAATGGCAGCAACAGGTGCAAGTGGCAAAAAATTAAAAGCACTGCCTAAAAGACCAAGCCAGAGAACACTATAAGTGAAGCAATCTGGCAGATAGTAAGTTTCTATATCAATCCAAAACAGGATGATCAACAGGGCGAACAAAGCACAATGCAGAAGCATCTGAAAGCTAAGCCCAAACTGTACATAACTCCACATAAAGGCTAGCCCGGTAGCAAATTCCACTAACAAGTAGCGAGAAGAGATGTGCTTACCGCAACTGCGACACTTGCCGCGCAAACGCAACCAAGAAAATACTGGGATATTGTCGCGCCAAGCAATCTTTTGACCACAGCATGGCGTGGTAGATGGTGGATTAAATAGGCAACTCCATGGCGAAACACTCACTCCGGTATCTACAGCAGATTCAGCATTACTGAAGAGCGCCTTTGGCATGCGCCAAATCACCACATTTAAAAAACTACCCACAATCAAACCGAGCAACAGAAAATACAGCGAACCTACTGTATTGGTGCCAAAGAAAAGGTTGAAGTGTTCAATCATGAAAATGGATCACTAGAATCCTGTTTTGACATTTTGTTGATTAATCGAATACGTCAAACTCGAATCACTTCTCGATTGGGCGTAGGCCACATAGTCATTGGAATTCACGCCCGTGCAATTGCCTGAGGAGCCGACTGTTCCAGGCGAAATATAGAAATAAAAGTCATTGCTTGTTCCAACCACAATGGGTCCAGTTGTTGGTGTAGTGGAGCCCAATAAATATTGATTCACACTCGTAGATTGGTCGCCAGATCCAGGCGTAATGTAGTAGCAATAGTTTTCAGCAAAATAATTTTTCTGCATCAAGTAAATTGTCTTAAGGGTATTTTGCGCTTCAGCATTCTTGGCAATACGAATATTGTTGGTGTAGATGGGCACACCAATGGCAGCCAATATCGCAATGATGGCGATAGTGACCAACAATTCCATCAGGGTGATGCCTAACTGCCCTCTTCTTTTTGCCGAACTGGTTTGCACCGCTACGCTCCCAAAAAAATGACCCGTATTAACGGGTCATTTATCACACTCAAAACAAACTCAGAGCAAACTCAAAGTTGCTTTAGTAAAAAATTACTGGACGCTAATGCACTCCGCAGCAGCTGGATATGCAGTAGAGGTGTTGGTGGCTGGATCAATAATCTTCGCCTGAATAGAAACACCAGATGGGCATGACGTAGTAGCTGCTCCGCTGATACCAATCTCACCATTGTTTGCGGGAGGAATAGTGCCATTCACAGCAGTCGTAGAAGTGCTGTCGTACGGGTTCTTCATGGTTGCTAAACCATAGGCTGTGAAATACGTAGCAGCCGTAGTTGCAGTTAAACCGCTAGGACATGTAATAGTTGTGCCGCCTGCCTTAGGATCTGCCAAAGATGGTGTTAAGCCAGCGGAACACTTCGTCACCTCACCTGCAATGAATGTTTTCATACCATCGAAGTTTTGCTTGGTAGCGCTGACCTTCGCAGAAGCTTGGTAGCCGTTGTACATTGGTACGCCAATGGCAGTCAAAATACCGATGATGGCAATCACCACCAATAGTTCTACCAGCGTAAAACCTTTTTGTTTAGTTTGAGTATTCACTTAAAGCCTCCATGGGTGTTTGGTAATGATGCTGCATTAAATTAACATTTATAGTATTTATAAATCAACAATTTAGATTTAGTATGGTACTTAAGTACCATTTTTAACATAAATTGTTTATTTAACAACGCTTTGAATGGATTTTATACATATTTCAAAGAGATATTACTGTTTCTTCAATTCCTTCTGCAAAAGTTCAATATTTGCCTGATGCAAAGTTTGTTTCTTTTGTAAAGAAGCTAGCTCTTTAGCCTTATTCTGGGACTTGTTGGATGGGGTATTGAGATTAGCAATCTTTGTATTGATTGCATCGAGACGGTCCCGCTCCATATCCAACTCTTCCTCAATAATGCGCTTGCGCTCACCTTGGGCGTTTTCATAATTTGATTTATTTTTATTTGCTTTGCTTGCTTTCGCATCACCGGGCTTTGCGGCAACCGTAGATGAGGCATCGGCTTTTGTGCGCTTTTCGATCGGCGGCAAGACCATTTTTTTGCAATTCTTTTCTTTTTGTATATTGGAGAGCGTAATCACGCCTGGCGTATCGTCGCAGCGATAAATATCGGCATAAGCGTTAGACACCACTACACTCGACATGATCACAACACCCAGCCTGAATAGGGTTGCAGGCCCTACAAGCATTTGCAGAACTACATTCATAGCCTTACTTCTGCTCATCTAACAGGGGAACCAAATACATCGATAAAATTTTGGTAGCAATCCCATACTTTTCCTCTAACTCTTCTGTGCGAACTACTTCGCCCTCACAAGAAAAGGTAAGCTGCCCCGTTGGGGAATCAAGCTTCACTAAAAATTCAATTGTGCTACCGGGTTCTTGAGGACTGTTGACCTCCAGAAAAATACCGCTAGCACTCACATCTCTAGTGATACCCTGCACACCATTAATACTGACAGGCAATTCTGTTTTAACACGATCGGACGTCCGAGTTTGATGGGTTTTTTTCGTCATTATTTAGTCATGCAGTGTTGCTAGATTTTAAAAAATTGCATTTTCAATGCTTATTATGAATTGACTTGAAAAGATCGCTTCATTTTTCACAAATGGCTCCAGACACCTCAGCAGATTTCTTAAAAGAAGCGTATGAAATTAATCAAAATTGCACCAATTTGGTGAAAATATACTATTAGATTTCACAATTATTGCTACATATGTACTAGAGATCTAGTAGAATCCACGCATGTTAATGCCAACACACAAGGGAAATCGTTTGGGTAGGACCGCTCAAAATACTGTGAATGTTTTATTGATTGATAGTCACCGAATCACCTTGTGGGGTCTAAAGCATCTGATTGAAAGCTCTGGCAACTTTTCTGTTTGCGCTTTAGCTACTAATCAAAAAGAAGCGCTTCAATACATTGATCAGTGCAAGCCCGATATCGTCATCCTAGAACCAGATCTTGATGGTGAAAATGGCATTGAGCTCATCCCCACCCTATTACAAAAAAGCCATGCCAGAGTGATTGTTCTGACGGGACTAAGAGATTCAGATTCG
The DNA here is from genome assembly GCF_018687095.1 of Polynucleobacter sp. MWH-UH25E. Lineage (NCBI taxonomy): Bacteria > Pseudomonadati > Pseudomonadota > Betaproteobacteria > Burkholderiales > Burkholderiaceae > Polynucleobacter > Polynucleobacter sp. MWH-UH25E. Next base: position 1,660,557 of record NZ_CP061286.1, read on the forward strand.
CATGACCTTGCCATTGTTAAAGGCGCGCGTGGCGTTCTCAAAAAATCTGATTCACATGAGAATCTTTTGAAAGCCATTGAAAAGATTCATCAAGGTGAGTTATGGGTTAATCGCGATGCCACATCGCGCATCTTGATGCAAATTGCGCAAGCAAATGCCCCTAAAGAGAAAACTCCAGAAGAGAAAAAATTAGCTGTCTTAACTCCCAAAGAAGAAAAAATTGCCCGCACCTTGCTTAACCATAGCGAAAAGCCTTTAAAAGAAATTGCTGGGCTTTTACATATCAGCGAACACACCCTTCGCAATCATTTAGCCTCTGTTTACGAGAAACTAGGCACACGTAACCGCCTAGAGCTTTATGTTTTCTGCTCTAAACATATGACATAATTGTTTGATGAAATCTAAGTCGCTTCCTAGAAGCGCTTCCTCTGTAAAACAACGGGCACGCGCAGATCGTGTCCAAGCAGCCCTCCCCATTACTTTAGGCGAACACTTCGGAAAAACCCGCGATATTAGCGCTACAGGTATTTATTTTGAAATGCCAGTTGAAAAAGAGCTTGGTTCACAAGTAGATTTTGTGATTGATCTTGACACACCAGGCGGCGCTTTAAAGATGCAATGCATAGGTGAAGTGGTGAGAGTTCAAAATGCGGATGGCAAATTTGGTATTGCCGTCAAAATTACGAGTTCAGAATTAAAATAGTTACAAGTTTGTAAGCGCAATTGGCTTGTGCCAATACTATCAAAGTTTATGAATTATCTTAATTCATGCCAAAGATATTGCGTGACCTTATCTTTTACCTCGCCACTAGAGACGGCACCAACTATAACGCGTGTGATGAGCCAGCAACCTTGTAGTTAGCCATTACTGCCCATTCATTATTGGGTTAATTCAGGTGGCTATTGGATATTCGCGGGATTCTCGTTGAGATATTTCATTAATTCGCTATGGGTCTTTATGCCCAATGTGTCATCGCGCCACCTTGGGCATAAAAGAGCGTTTCTCTAGTTGTGCCCGTCAAGGGTTCGCAAGCCACCCCTTTGGGGCGCCCTTGACGGAAGAAATCTGCCGGTAAAATTTCCGTATTTACCTACATTAATTAATTTCAAATTAAATTATATAAGTCATTGTTATTTATAGTATTTAATCAATATTTACTATTACAAAAATAGGGCATTAATGTCATATATTTGTGTATAATGACAGCACCAATATAGAAAGGAGGCCGCGATGGCTAGAGCAACAACCAAAGACCGCATTTTGGCCAGCCTACGCAACTCCAAAGGCAAAGTCTTCTTGCGTGATGACTTCAATCGATTTGGCACCTACCGCCAGGTCTGCCGTGTAATTAAAGAACTATCAGACGAAGGCAAACTAATGCGCCTGGGCTACGGTACCTATGTAAAAGCACGCCCTTCTTCCATTACCGGCAAACCAGTAGCAGATGAAAGTCTGATTAATATCGGTCTTGAGGTCATGAAAAAGTTAGACATCAAAGCAGAAGTAGGAAAAGAGATGCGCGCCCTGATTGAAGGTGATAGCACTCAGGTGCCAATGCTTCCCATCGTCAATATCGGCAACTCTCGGGTCAGCCGCAAGTTATCTGTTGGTAATCGTAGTCTAGTCTATGAAAAAAGTTAACGATATCCAACGACTCCAAGTCTTGGATGTTATCAATGAGTTTGGGCTTGGTATATCCGAATTCGCGCTAGAAAAAGACTTCATGGTTACCGATGCTTTAGACTCGCTTGCCAACATCAATAATCCAGACTTTGAATTGGTCTTCTGTGGCGGCACCTGCCTCTCTAAGGCCTATGGTCTATTAGAGAGGGTCTCTGAAGATGTGGATATCAAAGCTACCCCAAAATTATCAGAGGGATTGACCAAGAGCAAAATCCGCTCAAGCATGAGCAAACTCAAAGATGACCTTGAGGGGGCACTGAACTTGGCTGGCTTTAAATCGGAGTTCATTTCAAGAGATGCTAAGGGCGATAACAACTTCATAGAATTCGATATCCAGTACTTATCTCACTTTCAGGTAAGCCCTGCTATGCGAGCTAATTTAAAGCTGGAAGTAAGTTACAGTCCTTTACAGCTACCAAAGCAAGATAAAGAAATTATGCTCCTCTTTGACTTCTTGGCTAGCATGAGTACCGGACCTAGGTTTTTAATTCCCTGTGTAGATTTGAGAGAGGCTCTAGCTGAGAAACTCATTACCTTCCCAAGACGTCTAGCTCTATCATTGACCAAAGCTGGTGAAAAAGCAGATAAAGCCTTAGTTCGTCATCTGTACGATGTTTATCAGATAACCGCAAAGAACCCCGACCTTCTAAAAAATGATCTGGTGTTGATGACTAATCTGGTAGCGAAGGTTATCAAAAAGGATGGGCTGGACTTTGCCAAGCAACATGATGCGTTTGTCAAAGACCCCTTGGGTGAAATCAATAAGGCAATGAGCTATGCTAAAGCAGATCCGCAAACCAAGCGGACCTACGATGAATTTATCAGGGTTATGGTCTATGACAAGAATGCACCCTCCTTTGCAGATGCATTCTCACAATTTTCCCAAACTCTGAATCTAGCAATACCAAACTTTTGTGATAGTAGGCTAGATTCCGCCCTTATTTTTTGAAGTAAACAGCAACCTTTTCAAAGTCATTCACTTCTAAAGAGCCGCCTAATTGGTTGAGCTTTAAGTAGGCCACCAAATAGTTGTACTTCGTTTGAGCTAAATCACGACGGGTATTGAATAAACCTTTTTCTGCCAAGAGCACATCCACGTTAATACGCTCACCAGCCATCACACTCTTACGCATTGCTTTAACTAGCTGGGTAGCAGATTCTTGGGCGGATGTTAAAGCGGCAACCTTTTGCTTGCCAGAGACTACAAAGTCGTATTGCTTACGCAATTCAGTAACGATTTTGTCACGAGTGACATCGTAATCTGCTTGGGCTTTTTCATAGTTCGCTAAAGCTTGCGAGCTACGGGCGTTAATTTCTCCGCCACTGAAGATCGGCAAATTCACCTGCACGCCTAAATAACTTTGATTGGTGGTGTTATTAATACTGGTGACCGTATTGGATTGCTGAGTAGTCAATGCGCCAACAAGATTGACTACCGGGTAGTGACCCGCATGGTTTTTACGATACTCCTGCTTAGCTACCTCCACATTGTTTTCGGCGGCTTTTAACTCGGCATTGCTAGCGAGTGCCTTTTCTTTCCAATCTTCAAAGCGCATAGTAGGCAAACTTAAATACCGAAAGCCTGCAGATAGTTTAGTGACGTCATTCACATTGGTAATGGGTTCGCCCGTAATGTTATCGAGCTTACGTTTGGCATTCTCAATCGCATCTTTAGCGTCGATCACCTTAGCTTCAGCCACCTGGTAGGATGCCTCCGCCTCTAAGATGTCCGTCATCGATACTTCGCCACCCTGATTGAGTTTCTTGGCTACGTTCCACTGCTCTAAAAAGGCATCACGTTCAGCGGCCTGAAACTGCAGTTGATCCACAGCAAAGAGAAGATCGGTATAGGCCTGTGCCACCCGGATCAATAAATCCTGTGTGTTGTAAATAAACTTCGACTGACTAAAGTCTGCTTGGGCGATACCCTGGCGCCAGCGTGCGAACGCTTCCAAGCTAAAAATCGGCTGGGTCAGCTGTACATAGGAGTAATTACTTGGATAGCTCCAGTTGGTAGACGTTTGTGGGCCGCCAGTATATTGAGCGCCCCATTGAACTGCTCTATTTGCATTTTGATTGTATGCAGCGCCGATCTTTGGCAGCACAGCAGAACGGCCAATACCATTGTTTTCCAAACCGGCTTCGTAGTCTTTACTTGCGGAACGATAAATAGGATCATTCTTTAGCGCAAGTTCATAGGATTGCATCAAATCTAAGGCCATCGCTGGCGATACCAGCGTTCCCACAATAATCGCTAAGAGACTTCTTCTTACGTATAAATTCTTCAATTTAAACATGACTTTGCCTCAATCTTCACGCATGGCAGAATGAGCACGATCAAAAATAGGTTTCATCAAATAAGTCATCATTGATTGTTCGCCAGTCTTTACAAACAATTCTACCGGCATGCCAGGACGAACCTTGAGATCCTTGAGTAGTTTTGCACCTTGCGGTGTTGTAACAGCCTGAATCTTGTAATAGGGTTGACCAGTTTTTTCGTCAACGATGCGATCCGCCCCAACTGAAACCAATACCCCGGGAATATGAGGAGTTCGGTTGGTATTAAAGGCAGTAAACATCATTTCCACTGGTAAATCGACATGCACCTTATCTACCAAATGGACTGGCAGCTGACCTTCAACAATCATCGCTTCATTTGTCGGAATGACCTCCATTAATTTCTGCCCGGGGCTAACAACCCCTCCCTTAGTGAAGATGGTGATATTCACAACTTGGCCATCAACGGGGGATTTGAGCTGAGTATTAGCAAGGTCGTACTCGTAAGGGTTAAGCTTTTCTTGTTGCTCACTGACCTGCTTCTTCGTGCGAATTAAATTACCTTCATCCTCCAAGATGGAAGCCTTTAGTTGTAATTGCTGGCGCTCCAAATCAAATACTTTGTTGCGTGCCATATAGCCTTCAGCAACCAACTCTCGTAATCCAATCAACTGCTTTTCAAGAAGAGCGGATTGTTGTTTCTTTTGGGCAATCGCTTGAGATAAGCCCTTTACCTGCGCATCTAAGCCCTCAATGGTTTCCTTCGTCGCATTGGCTTGGGCTTGTGCGTTGATGGGATTCAGTTTGACCAGGACTTCACCAGCCTTAACCTTTTGACCTTCTTTTACGTAAATATCATCAACCACGCCAGCGAATGCCGGCTGAATGGCTTTGCGATTACTATCAGTGATTACATAGCCCGAAGCAGATACGCCCTTCTCAATTGGAGCCAAAAAAGCCCATAAAAGAGCGCCACCAAAACCCCAAATCAATACCTGCCAACCAAGCCATGAGAAATACTTCTCATCTTTTTGGCCAGTGCGCAGGTCATGCCATTCTGTATAAGTATCAGCCAACTTTGTTAATGCTGTTTTAGTGGTGTTGGCCACGACCAAAGCCGTGCTATTCACTTTATTCATTAGCTGACCAGAAGATGGTGTGGACTCGGGCTCTGGTTGCTGCTTATCAGGCTGTTGATCTAATGAACTCATGCCACACTCCCTTTAGGGCTTGATGGATTTGGCACATCGGGATCCTTAGCATCCTGAGAAACTTGTTTTGCTCCCTCTGCTAATGTCTGACCCTCTTGAATTGCCGTCTTACCAGCGGGATTTTGCAAAGCCTGCATAACCTGGGCTGAGGGACCAAACATGCGGGCATTACCATCTTGAAGTAGTAGCAATTTAGTGGTGATTTGTAAAATTGGCATGCGATGCGTGATGACAATCACGGTAGCCTTGCGATTGCGGGCTTCAATAATCGCTTTTACCAGTGCAGCCTCACCTACCTCATCTAAGTTTGAATTCGGCTCATCAAGGACAATGACGCTCGGCTTACCAAACAAGGCTCTTGCTAGAGCTAAGCGCTGCTTTTGCCCACCAGACAGACCAATACCGCCATCCCCAATTCGAGTGTCATACCCTTCGGGAAAGTGCAAAATCATGTCATGTACGCCAGCAGATTGAGCGGCCTCGATCACATCATCGGCTTGAAATTGCGTAAACCGGGCGATATTCTCACTAACGGTGCCGGGGAACACTTCAATATCCTGTGGCATGTAACCAATGGCAGGGCCCAACTCATCTTTATTCCAGCGGTACACATCAGCACCATCAATACGAGCGGCATTCGGCGTGGAAGGCCAGATACCGACCGCAACGCGTGCTAGGGTCGATTTACCTGATGCGCTTGGCCCGATAACGCCCAAAACATCGCCTGGCTCAATAGCAAAATTAATATTTTTGAGTACCGCTTTTTGAATGCCTGGAGGTGCAGCATATACCCCCTCCATGCTTACGAAGCCCTTGGGTCGCTGCAAACTCATACCGACTACGCGAGGCGGATTGTCTTCCAACAGTTTTTTGAGACGCTCGTATGAGCTAATCATTCCACGCCATTGTTTCCAAGAGCCAATGACCATCTCCACTGGGCTAGTAGCCTTACCGAGCAAAATTGTGGCAGCAATCATCATACCAGGAGAAAGCTTGTTTTCGAGGACCAAGAAAGCGGCAAAACCTAAGGCTAAGGACTGCATCAGGGTTCTAAAGAATTTCGTCATTGCCCCCATCGTTGCAGCCCTCTGACTAGCAACGGCTTGCATTTCTAAGAACTTGCTATGTAATGCGTACCAACGATCGCGCAAAGCCGGCAACATTCCCATTGACTCTAAGACTTCCGCTTGACGCAAATTATTGGTCGCGATATTGGCAGACTGCACAGACAAAGTACTTGCTTCAGCTAATGGCTGGTGGGTTACAGATTCATTTAAGAATGCCAACACAATCAAAATCAAAACACAAACTGTAGAGAACAGCCCTAACCAGCCGTTGAATAAAAATATTACGATCAAATAAAAAGGAAACCACGGGGCATCGAAGAATGCATATAGTGATGGCCCGGTAACAAACTGACGTATGGTGGTCAAATCATTTAAAGCTTGTCCAGCATTGCCACCGCGCACTTTCAGGTTTTGCTCAAATGCGGCTGTATAGGTGCGGTGATTCAGTTCAGCATCAATCCTCTTACCCACCTCAATCACGGTATGACTACGAATCGCATCTAATGCTGCATAAATGACATACAGAAATAAAATGATCAGAGAAAGCATCAAGAGCGTAAATTCATTACGACTCGTTAACACTCGGTCATATACCTCCAACATATAGATGGATGGCACCAGCAAGAGCAAGTTCATGCAAGCAGTAAAAAATCCCACAGAGCGAAAGATCTTCTTGTAGCCATACAAGGCAACCAAGATCTCATTATCAGCTTTGGGGGGTTTGAGGTATTTTTGCATCTAATTTATGTGTATTAATCAGGCAATATTTTAGACGCAAAATGAGGTATTTCAGGGTTAGCTAACTAAAGAGCTAGCTAACCCACACTTCTTAGCCGAGAACAGCTGGGGCTTGATCAAGAACAACTCCCACAATAGGCACCTCTGGAACGGGTACGGGCACCTCAGGCGTGGCGACTGGAGTTACATTGAAACTAACATCATGCACAATGCCAACAGTACCGTCAAGTTTAGTAAAAATGGTCTGTCCATGAATCACAACATCGCCATTAGCTGCAGTAGAAGCGTTAGAATCCGATACAACATTAATGCTAGCAATTCCAATCTCAGCTAGAGACTTAACCTCCCCTGCATCAGCAATTCCATCGCCGTTAGAATCATTCCAAACTCCGAAGCTTGAGAATTCCGCATCCTCAGAATTTAGAACGCCATCTTTATTTACATCATATACCTTTGCCAATCCTTGAAGATCAGTCTCGCCCAGTAGAGTAGAGAAGGAGATATTCAATGAACCATCAGTATTCAAGTAAGCTAAGAAGCCATCATTTGCCGAAATCCAAGGAGATATCACAGCCCCATTTCCAAAGTCATAGATCACACCTGGGTTGGATTCGATATAAGAAATACCATCACCACTTAAGTCTAATACTATAGGATCGCTACTGGAAGAAGGTTTTTTAATGGCTATCGTTACTAAGTTATTTGCATCATTTCCGTCCTGGTTAAAGTTACCTGCAGCATCACTAAATTTATTGCTTGTAACGCTTACGCTACCGCTATGATCCGCATTGAAGTTATCGGGATTAAACTTTGCAGTATATCTCGTCGAAGACGATTTACTCCAGCTACTCAGCGTGCCAGAAGTTACAGAAACATCGCTAGAAATGAAATCACTAGATGCTTCAGATAATGTGAAAGTTAACTGAATCTGACCACTAGATAATTGTAGTTTATCCGCTGTAATCGCAATCGTTGGACGAACAGTATCAACAGTCATGGATACTGTGTTGTTACTGTCGCTACCATCATTATTAAAGTTACCTGCTGCATCGCTAAATTTACTACTTGCAACGCTAACACTTGCACTGGTCGTGCTGTTAGATGTGGGTGTAAAGTCTGCTGTATAGCTAGTACCGCTACCAGCAAAGTTACTCAAAGTACCCCCACTATAAGACACATCAGCGCTTGTGAAGTCTGATGACGACTCAGACAAGGTAAATGTTAGGTGAGCCACATCACCTGCTTTAAGTGCAGAGACATCACTAGCAATCGCAATCGTTGGTGGCGTGGTATCCAAGATAGTATTAACAGTCATGGATACTGTGTTGTTACTGTCGCTACCATCATTATTAAAGTTACCTGCTGCATCGCTAAATTTACTACTTGCAACGCTAACACTTGCACTGGTCGTGCTGTTAGATGTGGGTGTAAAGT
>NZ_CP061286.1:1669064-1670809 GCF_018687095.1 Polynucleobacter sp. MWH-UH25E
ACTATAAGACACATCAGCGCTTGTGAAGTCTGATGACGACTCAGACAAGGTAAATGTTAGGTGAGCCACATCACCTGCTTTAAGTGCAGAGACATCACTAGCAATCGCAATCGTTGGTGGCGTGGTATCAATATCCACCGCATGACTTATTGAATTACCTGGATTGCCTCCAGCATCAACAACTCTAGCAGTATATGTAAATCTACCGTCCGGATGATTATCTGGGTCAGAGTAAGACCAAGTAGTTCCACTGACTACTGCATCATACCATGTGTTACCTCCGTCAGAGCTAACTTGTATTTTTTCGCCTTGGTTTAATGCATCATTTGTACCAGAAACGCTCAATACATGTTGGCTTGTAAGGAAATCACTGTTTGAGTTTCCATTATCAGGGCTTACTGCAGTAATTGACAAATTAACCGCTGTTGCATGGTTAAAGTAACCAGGGGCTCCTGGATCTACGATAGTTCCATTTTGAATACCGTCTTGGTCAGAACGAATATCTCCATCAGTCAAAGTGAAGTCAATCTTCAGCTTGTTTCCTGACAAGGTCATACCCGTTGCAACATCACTCCAGTTTAAGTCATGTCCCTGTTTCCAGTAACCATTGACCTGATTTCCAGATACTGCATCCGTCCAAATACCGTTAGATACAGTCCAATCCCCAGTTAAATATACTGAGCTATAAACACTTGATCCTGGTGTAGCTACGCTAACATTAAAGTTAACTTCGCCAAATGGAAGCGATACACCAGTTGGAAGAGATGAAGGTGTGGGCGATACTGAAACATTACTTAAGTTTCCAGCGTTAGTTGCTATTGTCACCCACGTAGTTGTTGGATCCACTGATACTGTGGTCGGTAGCGATGCAACATTACTCTGGGTGCTGTCAACAATGCCGTCACCATTACCATCACCAGCAATATTACCAAGTGATACAGGGACATTATTTTCAACTGCAGCAAGAATTCCGTCATTTTCAATGACAAAATGTAAATTAGTGAATGCAAAGGCATCGTGTGTATCAGTAGCGGTTACTTTAATATCTAAAATATTAGGCGCTGCCGCAGGAGGTGTACCTGTAAATTCACCGGTTGTTGGATTAAAACTTAACCAAGCTGGAAGGTCTGATCCATCAGCTAACTTAGCAGATAAAGTCAGCACATCACCATTATCAATATCAGCAAAAGTACCGGCTGGAACAGTATATTTAAGTGCCGTACCATTTGACGCATGTTGATCATCCAAAGTAGACACGACAGTAGGAGCATCGTTCGTGCCATGGATTGTGACTGAGATTGTTTTAGGTGTGCCATCTGCAGCATACACAGTGATTGAGTCAGTTAACGCAGCAGAGTCTGTGTTCAGAGCTTGAACAGTGTCATTGCTGTTATCAAGGCTATATGTCCACTCGCCAGCTGTGCTCAGTGTGAAGTTGCCGTAAGTGCCGTTATGACCTTGTGCAGGTACTGTAACAGCCGTAAAGCTTTCCTCGCTATCAACATCACCGATAGTTAAAGTACCACTCGCAGAACTAGATGTACTTGCAGGTTGGTTGCCATTGTTAATGCCACCTAATTCAGTGACATCACCAGTGCTTGTACCACCAATCACTGCAGCATCGTTCGTGCCATGGATTGTGACTGAGATTGTTTTAGGTGTGCCATCTGCAGCATACACAGTGATTGAGTCAGTTAACGCAGCAGAGTCTGTGTTCAGAGCTTGAACAGTGTCATTGCTGTTAT
>NZ_CP061286.1:1670907-1683074 GCF_018687095.1 Polynucleobacter sp. MWH-UH25E
TCACCGATAGTTAAAGTACCACTCGCAGAACTAGATGTACTTGCAGGTTGGTTGCCATTGTTAATGCCACCTAATTCAGTGACATCACCAGTGCTTGTACCACCAATCACTGCAGCATCGTTCGTGCCTGTAATGGTTATAGTGATCGTATGCTCAGTGCCATCAGCGGATTTGACTGTGAATACCTCATCTTTTTGCTCACCTTCACCAAGATACTGAACTTTGTCATTGTCGACTAAATAGCTCCAGTTACCATTTTCATCAATAGTGAGATTACCCAATGTACCATCTTTTGGTGCAACAGAGTTATTGACAATACTTGACTCATTAACATCTTGATCAGTTACTGTTAACTTACCAGTAGTGCTTAATGTTGGTTTTGTGAAATCTTCTGTAACCGAGCCCTGGTCTTTATTGGCGCCAGAATCAAAAGTGGCAGCGTGATTAAAGTCGGTAATAGTTGCAGTAGCTGAAGGTGCTGAAGTGATTGAGGAATGGTCATCATGGTCATCATAGTCATCGCCATGATCTTCACCCAAGGAAATTAACTGAACACCATTTGTTTTTGCAGAAGTAATGGTTGCAACAACTGTTTCACCGCCCTCTTTAACAAAATCTTCGTTAGCGTGAACGGTAAATATTGCTTCTTTCTCACCCTTTGGAATGGTGATAGTGTAGTAAGCCTTACCATCATCTGAAACGGACTTAACGGATCCATTTACAGAATAGTCAACTCCCTTGGTTGCCGTACCGTTGAGCGCAAACTTAATAACGGTGTCTGAATTTGAGGCAGTGCTGAGGGAAATTTTGTAATGAATATCACCTCTTTCAACAACAGTTTTATTGGTATCTGTAACGTCTATACTAACTGTTGGAGGAACATCTTTAACTTTAATCGTTGCACCAGCGTCATCGCCTTTGCTTGAAACGTTTAAGTTTGTATTATTGGTGTTGGCAGAAAGAATTTTTGCAGTAAGTGACTTGTCACCACTGAATAAATTGTCATTGTTAAACCTTACGCTTACATCCACAGAAGAGCTAAATGCGGGTATGGTCACTTCAACTTTTCCGCTTGAATCAACAGAGAGCGGCTGATTTCCAACGCTTAGGCCGCCAGACTTTGCCAACTCCAATGCATTTCCGCTTAGCTGAAGAGTTACGGTAGTGTCGCCAGAAGAGACATGGTCGAGATTAATCTTCAAATTACCAATACCACCTTCGCTTACTGATTCGCCAGTTGACTTAAGGGTAACTTTAGGAATGTCATCGCTATCTAAGATAGTTGTTAAAGCAGATTTTGCAGTTAACCCACCTTTAATTCCATATGAATTGGTAAAGTTATCAAGAACATTAATCCCAAGTGTTTTATTGCCATCAAAGATATTGTCATCCCTGTCTTTAATAGTAATTTTTCCAGATGTCTCACCTTTTTTAACTAATACCTCGTAAGTATTTGTGGCCGCGTCTACTAGCCGTACATTGCTATTGAGAATTACATTTGCATCAGTTTCTGATCCAGTTAACTGAAATCGTACCCAAGTATTTTCCGATGCTCTGGACGTATTAATAGTGAAGGAGAGTGACTCACCTTCTTTAGCGCTAGAACTTGATGTAATAGTGTCGATAGTTAAGTTATCTGCCATTTTTTAAATCTCCTGAACTGAGTTCACTTATTAATTAATTACTTGGTTTTAGTTATTTACTGCTATTCGGTTATTGCTTGTAATTCTTGATTGATGATCTTGGTGCCGAGTTTGATCTTGCCGTCTGCTTGTTCAACACGCACTACCTCTGCTTCACACACCAACTTCATCTTTGCTCCCGGGGTATCTAATTCAACCCAAAAGGAAATAATGGATCCTGGTTTATGGTTTGCATCCAACTCTAGGAACATGCCTGTTGCACTGATGTCCTGAGTCATACCCTTGGCGCCACCTTTTGCATGCACAGGAAACGTAGCCTTTACGCGTGGCGAACGATCCCTGGGGGTTGGGCTTTTTCTGAGTGGATTTGACTTAACCATGGAAGAGATAATAGGTTTCCTTGATTTAAATCAAATGAGATGCGACTACTTTTAAATTAGTAGTTGCAGGACTGATTTAAGAGGGGTATTTTTAGTACAAGTACGGGATAGAGCTTAGTACTTATCAACTACTATAATGAGCAATGCTAAGACTGCTCAAATTATCTATATAAATCAATAACTTATAGGTATTTATTGGAGAGAAGAGATCTCGAATCTGAGGTGAGATTTAGATCCTCTTCAGACTTTCTTCTCCAAAAGTGGCATATTTTTATGGAAATGCCAGCCGTTTTTTCCATGCTTTTTAGCCTCATACATGGCCTCATCCGCATGCTCCACCATTTCTGCAGGGGTGGAGTTATCAAATGGGTACAAAGTCACGCCAATACTGGCTCCAATGGTCACTTTGTCATGCTGCAGCTTGATGGGCTTTTGGATGGCCGTTAGCACCCGTCTTAAGAGGTAATGGGATTCCTGCTGGGTCTGTATGCCCCCTAGCAACATGACGAATTCATCTCCACCAAGGCGTATGACCGCATCATCCCCACGAATAGTTGCCCGCAAACGCTGAGCCACCTCAATCAATACCTCGTCACCCGCTGTATGGCCAAGGCTATCGTTCACCTGCTTAAAACCATCTAAATCCAAAAAACAAATAGCCAATAGACCGCCTTGCTGATGGCAATTGCTAATTGCCTGCTCCAACAGCGGAATTAGAGCACTGCGGTTGGGTAATTTTGTGAGGGCATCCACATAGGCAGCGCTCGCTAGCAAATCATTAGACTCAATCAGAGCGTTCTCACCAGCCTCAATCACCCTGAAGAACCTTCTCATAATCACAATGATGATGGAGATCAGGGCCAGGAAAACTAGGGCAACGCTAAGGATGATGTTTCGCTGCAAGGTATTGAGAATTTGATCATCTGTTTGGGTTGACATTTCTATCCGTAGCCAACCGAGAACAACACCCGCCCTCACCTGGTACCAGAGCGTGACAACGCCACTATCTTGGGTTTTAACTAAATCTGAGGTCGTATTAACCGGAGGGCTTATAAATGGTTGATCAAAAACTAGACTCACTTCTCCAGAATTGGTCTTGGATTTTGCTAAGTTCAAAATCACATTACCCTTAGTGTCGGTAACTGTGACGGAAAGCATATTCTCATTAGCCAGCGTATCTACTAGCCTAGATTCCAACTCCGTGTAGTCCCTTGTGACTATAGGATCACTAATAGCGACAGCAACGCCCTTAATCAAGGCCTGCTCACGGCGATCTTGAGTGACGCGCAACAAATTATTAATACTGTAATAAGTCCATACGCTAGTAAAGATCATCAAAATCAAGACCAACCCAGAGATGGTGTAAATAACCTTGGGGAGCGCTATTTGACTAGCGCTACGGCGACGTTCAATTCGCATCGTTCACCACAAATTTATCCAAATCCAAATTCTCCAAAGCTTGATAGTCTTGTTTATAGCTTACTGCAATCGGATCAGGCATTTGTATTCCCTCCAATAACGCTTCGGAGGAAGGATCGCGCTTCAGATTCATGAAGCCCTCCATCACAGCTACATTGATACCCTGTGGCACACGTGGATGCACGGCAAAAGGATGTGGCCTAAAACCAGGGCTAACATACAAAATTCGCAAACGCTCACGCACCTCTAAGCGCTCGCGTAAAAAAGTTGCGTTGACACCCCCTCCTGCAGCGGCATCACCCAAAATCACTGCACGATAGACATTACCGTGAGAGCGTACATATACCGGAGTAATCGGAACATGCGCTTTAGAAAAAAGGGATCGCATTAATAGAGAGGCCCCAAATGCGTTGGGCGATGGGAAGGCTACTTTTTGATTCTTGAGTTCGGCAATGCTGGTAATGGGGCTATCTGCTTTCACAACAATAATGCCATCGAGTAATTGCTTTCCATCAGCTAGCAAAGGATCATATCCCTGCGCGCGATGAGCCATCACTAAATGATAGGGATTCATAAATGCAAAATCCGCTTTACCGCTCATCACAGCTTTTTCAAAGGCATTGATACTAACGGGAATTTGCAAGTCAAAACAAGCCTTAGCGCTCTTTCCTACTCGCTCTAATACAGGTGCCCAAGTTGCATACAACTGCGTTGGAGCCAATTGAGGAACAACATACACACTTCGTACCACTACCGCAGATTGATCGCCTATGCAAGCAGCATGAACTTCAATAGCTACGCTGACACCAAACAACAAAGTCGCATAAGTTAGAACATTAAGACCAATGGTTTTAAGTGATATCAACAAATTACACAATCAAAATGGTGTTAAGGTTTTTTAAATTTTTCTTAATAGTTAAAGCCATATTGGCATCACAAAAAAGTCATTTTTAGAAAAGTTAGGGTCGCTGCCAATAAGATCTAGTCGCAATACTGACCATTTAACCCAGATTACGTTTAAAGAAGGTGCTCAATCTACTATTGAATTAGCTTTCTGCCTTCTATAGCGGAGGGATAATCAGGTTGGAGCTTTAAAGCCATGTCAAAACTCATCAAGGCTTCAGAACTCCTTCCAAGATCCAGAAGTGCGTATCCACGATTGCTATAAGCCTCTGCATAGGTTGAATCCATCGCTATAGCTTTATCAAAGTTTATCAAAGCCTTTTCTGCCTGCTTTATGTTTCTGAGAATCACACCACGATTATTGTAGGCTGCTGCATAGGTTGGCCTTATTTCAATGACTTTGTCATAACTCTGTATTGCCGGTATGAATTCATTTAACTGCGCTAAAGCATTTCCCCGGTTGAAAATCGCCTCAACAAACTCTGAATTAATGGCAATTGCTTTGCTAAAACTATCGATGGCATCACGAGGTCTCTTAATACTATGCAGCAAGATTCCACGATTGTTGAGGGCTTCTGCATAACCTGACTCCAAATCAATCGCCTGATCATAATGCGACAACGCCTCTGAGACCATACCCGCTTTTACTAAAACATTCGCCAAATTATTATGCGCCTGAGGATTGACGGGGTTAATCACGAGAGCTTGATCGAATAATTTTCGCGCCATCTCAAGATCGTTCATTTGTGCGGCAATTAATCCCATCGAATGTACGGCATCAAAATATAGCGGTGCTACCTTCAAAATCTCCTGGTATTGGGACCATGCCTCTTCGAGCCTTCCACCGAAATGCAAATCAACTGCCTCATTAAATAGGTTTTCAAGCAAATCAGATTGCTTCTTTGAAACCTTCTTCTGTTGGGGCCCAGATTTAAGCTCTTTTGCTATAACCTCATTAGATTCATTTGAGGCAACATTATCTTGAGTTTCTACCTGAGGCTTGCGTTTAGCTTTAGTACGGTTAGGAGCCGCCACCTTTGAGTTTTCTCGATTTCTAGATTTGGTAGATTTCGCCTCTTCCATAACGGCTTTTTTGTCCTTTATAGAAGTTTTGGGTGTTTTTGACATAGTGAATCGTTTGGTATTGGGTAAATTAAATGACTCCTAAGTCAATATATCACTCGTCGTGCTTTCTTTTGTAAAAACGTTGCTAAATATGATAGTAAATCACTCCCCTTATTATTAGCCCTATAACTGCTATGATTTTATTAATTCAATCCCGACGCTAATCACCCAAAGCCTATGAACCCGAAGATCTGCGAGCGCCTTGCCGCCTTAAGAAAAAGACTTCCCCGTTTAGTCCTGGGGTTTGCAATTGTAGGTCTATTTGCCACCCAAGCAGGCGGCTGGCTCGCTTTACCATTCATTGAGCGTTTGGATGGAATAATTTATGACGTGCGCCTGCGCTATACCGCCCCAGGAGGTCAAGATCCTCGGGTGGTCATTGTGGATATTGATGAAAAAAGTTTACGTGAACGCGAGGCTGGTGGTGAGGGTCGCTGGCCGTGGCCACGTGATCGCCTAGCACTCTTAGTCAACCGCCTAAATGATGATTACAACGTCTCTTTGACAGGATTTGACGTTATCTTTTCAGAACGAGATGAATCTTCAGGCATTCGAACGATTGATCTCTTGTCCAAAGGCGAATTAAAAAATGATGCAGGATTTCAATCGCAATATAAGCGCATTAAACCTCTGCTGGATTTAGATAGTCAATTTGCCAATAGTTTCAAAGATCGCTTGGTTATTTTGGGATATAGCTTTCTCATCCCTGGTGATAAAAATAAAAAAGGGGTATTGCCTGCTGCGGTATTTACAGCAAAGCAAATTCCATCATCTACTGCAGACCCCATGGTTCGTGAGGGTTTTACAGGCAATCTAGCCCTACTTCAAATCAACGCAACTGATGGTGGCCACATTAATCCCATCATTGATCATGATGGCATTATTCGGCGCATTCCGATGCTGGTTTCTTATGAAGGCAATTACTATGAATCCCTTGGTCTCGCAAGCGCTAGAGCCCTATTGGGTAGCCTTCCTCTGAAAGCGCTAGATGCTAACGGGATTGAACTAAATGAGAAAACAAATTACTTTGGTGCACTAGAATTCCTTGATGTTGGGGGCGCTATGTTGCCAGTCGATAGTCAATTAGCAAGCTTCATTCCCTACCGAGGGCCATATAAAAGCTATGAGTACATTTCTGCAAGTGATGTACTCAATAAAACCGTTGCCAAAGAAAAACTTGAGGGCAAAATTGTATTAGTAGGGACGACAGCGCCAGGCTTGCTGGATTTACGCGCTACTCCCGTAGGGAATGCCTATCCAGGTGTAGAGATCCATGCAAATATGATCACTGGAATATTGGATGGCACGATCAAGCAAGCCCCCTTATGGACATATGCAGCCAATCTGGCTCTCATAGTTTTGCTCGGCCTTTGTTTAGCTTTAATTCTGCCTTTTTTGAGCCCAATGAGCAGCACATTGGTTGCTCTCTTGGGTATTGGGTTGATGACGAGCTTAAATCTTTTTGCCTACAATAAGGGCATAGTTTTACCACTCGCCTCCTTGTTAAGCACATTGCTAGGCGTCTACTTATTCAATATTGCTTATGGCTATTTCGTAGAATCTAAAAATAAACGTTTAATTACCGGCCTTTTCGGACAATACGTACCCCCTGAGTTGGTAGATGAAATGGCACAAAACCCTGCCAACTTTAATATGGAGGGTGAAAGCCGTGAGCTCACAATCCTATTTAGTGACGTACGAGGTTTTACAACCATTTCTGAAAGTTTGGATGCCAAAACCCTCTCTGAGTTTATTAACGCATTCTTAACGCCATTTACTCAAGTTATTTACGCTCATCGCGGCACAATTGATAAATACATGGGCGATTGCATCATGGCATTCTGGGGTGCCCCAATTTTGGATGCTGATCATGCGCGCCACGGTGTTCAATCAGCATTCGAAATGCTCAAAGCAATGGAGCGTCTAAATGATGAATTTATCAAAAGAGGATGGCCACCAATTAAGGTCGGCATAGGCTTAAATAGTGGTCGCGTGAGTGTAGGCAACATGGGATCTGAAATCCGCCTCGCCTATACCGTCATGGGCGATGCCGTGAACTTGGCCTCTCGCCTTGAGGGCATCACTAAGGAATATGGTGCTGCCATCATCATCGGCGAAGAGACCTACAAAAAACTTCCAGATTTAGTGGCACGTGAAGTAGATAAGGTGCGCGTGAAAGGCAAAGACATTGCTGTAAAAATTTATGAGCCACTCGGTTTCGAAGGCGCGGTTTCTGAAGAGAAATTGGTCGCCCTGAAATTATTTGAACAGGCCCTGCAAAGCTATCGTCGTCAAGATTGGGATGTTGCTCAATCCCAATTTGAGACATTACTCCATCAACATTGCAGTACGGGTGAAGTTCTCTATGAGCTGTACCTAGAGCGTATTCCTCAGCTACGCGCCAATCCTCCTGGCGAGGATTGGGATGGTAGCTTTACTTTTACCAAAAAGTAAGCTAGCCAGCTAAGATCAAGATAAAATCATTTATGACCTGTACTTTACGAGTCTTAGGCTGCAGCGGTGGTATTGGCGCGGACCTTCGCACAACCTCCCTACTACTCAACGACAATCTGTTGATCGATGCTGGCACGGGAGTGGGCGACTTATCGTTAGATCAATTACGAAAGATTGATCATGTTTTTTTAACGCACAGTCACTTAGACCACATTTGCTGTTTGCCTCTTATGGCCGATGCGGTAGGAGGCTCTCGACGCACACCCTTAAATGTCTATGGTATCCATGAAACCATTCATGCCTTGCAAGAACACATTTTTAATAATGTCATCTGGCCAGACTTTACAAAAATCCCGAATGCTGAAAATCCATTTATCTCGCTTCATATAATAGAGCTCAATGAACTCATGAAGTTTGATCAATTCACCATTACCGCCCTGCCGGTTGCTCACAGCATTGCGGCAAATGCCTATGCAATCGCCTCCGAGACAAGGACTTTGGTCTTTAGTGGCGATACTGGTGTGAGCGATGATTTTTGGCAAGCCATTAACCAACAAAAAAACCTCAAACATCTCATTATTGAAACTTCATTCCTAGATCATGAGGAGGAATTAGCAATTGCATCCGGACATCTATCCCCGTCTCTTCTGATGCAAGAGCTCGGGAAACTCGACCAAAAAGTATGTCACCCAGAATTTCAGGTATGGGTTTGTCACCTAAAGCCCGATGGCGCTGATGCCATCATGCACGAGATTAGTGATCACACAATTAATTCCGTGACACAGCCCCAAAAACTGACCAGCAATACCGTGCTGCATTTTTAGATTGCATATTGCAGTTTTAGGGTGACTCCAAATAGACTAAAACATTCAGCCCCTTTTTAAGGGGCTGAATGTTTTGCGCTAAGGCCGGCCTGATTAATAGCTGGCTAAATTAGCCGTGCCAAGTAATCTTGTCGGCATGGCTAACATCGTGAACAACGCCGTCTGATGTCGTAATTTGCACATTGACATCAGTGACTTTTGCACCATTCTTGAAGAACTCAACCGTTTGCGTACCGTTGATGGTGGATTCTTGATGAGTTACTCCTGCATCCATCACTTTTAATGTCCAGCCATCACCGCTAATGCTAGCCGTACCGGTATCACCAAGGAAACCAGTAGCACTCTTGACATCTACGATATCGGTCCAAGAAGCTTGTGTTCCAGTTGTCGGATTACCCAGCAAGGCTTGAGAATCAACTTCTACATAGTGAGAACCCGATATACCAGCTCCGGTATTGGCATTGTTGACATCAACGAGATAGGTTGAGCTTCCAATCGTAATGCTCACCAAGTCATGGGTTGAACTACCATCGGTAGCATCAATCTTCATGGTATTAGTCAAACTAGTCGCAGTGGACAATAAGGTACCAAAGTCGACTTTGTCTCCATCCCCGCTATTGAAGTCAGTGATTTTCTCAATCGTGGCTGGTGTAGTGGTTAGATCCGTAATGGCCGCATACTTAAAGGTATCAGCACCTGCGCCACCAGTGAGCGTGTCAGCTCCGCCACCACCAGTGATGGTATCAGCACCAGCACCGCCTGCAATAGTGTCGACCCCAGAACCACCGGTAATAATGTCAGCCGTACCGCTACCAATTAACGATGTACCAGTTCCAGCGTTTACTAACGTGTAACCGGAAGTTCCAGTGCTTGACGCAGATAAGTCAATTGTGTTGCCTGAGGTATTCAAGGTAACAGTACCACCATTGTTGATGGTTAGGCTGTCTGCAATAAATCCACCAGCACTTATCGTTGCAGTAACAGTATTACCACTTGTGACATACAGAGCATCTCCTCCCGCGCCTAAACTAGCAATAGTGGTTTTTTGAGTGCCAGTGTGCCCCTCAACTGCGTAAATATCATAACCAGAACCACCAGTTAATGAAACGCCAGAACTGTCTATCAGAATATTGCTTCCAGTAGCAGAACCAGTTAAAGCTGCGTTGTAAATCTTATTAACGCTATCTGTTGCAGTATTGGAAACTAATGCACTCGGATCAGTTACAGAATAAGTCAGGGATGATGTGAAGGTTCCACTACCAGGCTTAAGGGTAAAAGATATTCCAGAATGGGTAATGGTCGTATTAGAGTCCCCTCCAGCAATCGAAGAAATATTCATTGCTGCATTTTGAGGATCAACGTCATTTTTAGTCAACCAACTATCAAGCAATGTAAGAGAGGTACCTGAAGAGGCATTCAAATAAATACTCTCTGCATTTGCTGTAGGAGCAGTCGAAGCTGTTGATACAACAAGAGTACCAATTGGATTTTGCGCAACCGTTGAGGGAGTTAGCGCATTACCTGCAGTATCTAATAATGTACCTCCGTTAAGATTGAGGCCAGTAATAGACAAATCGGACGTCGACTGTCCAGCACCAACTGTATGACTAAATACCAGAGATGAGGTACCACTTCCACTGACATAAGATGCTGTTCCCCCATCACTTAAAGTTAGTGTTGGTGAGCCTGTTACGTATACAGATTCAGATGTTGTAAGCGTGAGTGTTACGACACTATTTAAATTAAGCGTTCCTGAACCAGATGTAATTCCAGATCCTGTTGCAACTGCAGTAGTAACTACTGGCGCCGCGGTATCCACCGTCAAGCTCAGACCACTAGAGACGGTGGAGACATTACCAGCCGCATCCGTTGCTTTGGCGGTTAAGGTGTGAGCGCCATCGACTAGGCTATTGAGCGTAATGCTAAAGGTGCCACCGGTAGCCACACCTGTACCCAGTACGGTAGTGCCATTGGTGTCATAGATCGTGACAGTAGAACCAGCTTCGGCAGTACCCGTCACGGTTTGCACAGCATTGTTCACATAACCAGCTGCATTCTTGGCAGCATCGGCTAAGGAAGTCGGTGCTACTGGTTTTACTGTATCCAATATAAAATTTGTGCTACTAGTAGAGCTCACATTCCCAGCGCTATCAGTAGCTACTGCAGTAACAGAAATTGTCCCATTTGTTAATGCTGTAAGGTTACTGCTAGATAATGTTACAGCTTGATCCACACCTGTTGCAGTTAAAGTCTTTGTAACGGTATGAGAGCCATTTGTGAATGTGACTACGATATTGCTTCCATTTTCTGCGTTAACCAATACAACACCGCCCCCCTGAGTTGCCTCAGCAGAGGTGGCGCCACCACTAACACCTGTGCCAAGCGTCAATATTGGGGTGTTTGGCCTAACAGTATCCACCGTCAAGCTCAGACCACTAGAGACGGTGGAGACATTACCAGCCGCATCCGTTGCTTTGGCGGTTAAGGTGTGAGCGCCATCGACTAGGCTATTGAGCGTAATGCTAAAGGTGCCACCGGTAGCCACACCTGTACCCAGTACGGTAGTGCCATTGGTGTCATAGATCGTGACAGTAGAACCAGCTTCGGCAGTACCCGTCACGGTTTGCACAGCATTGTTCACATAACCAGCTGCATTCTTGGCAGCATCGGCTAAGGAAGTCGGTGCTACTGGCGCCGCGGTATCCACCGTAATAGCGTATACAGAGCTGGTACCACTTGGATTACCAGCAGCATCGGTAGCCGTTGCGGTGTAGTTGTACGTACCGTCGTTTAAGGTGCCGATCTGATAAGACCAAGTACCATCAGAACCCACGACAGCCGTGCCGAGCTTAGTAGTGCCCTGGAATACAGCAATGGTAGCCCCTGCTTCACCAGTACCTTGCAACATCGGGGTTGGATCATTGGTCAAGTGATCGTTGATCGTGCCAGAGTCTGTGACAAAGCTAGTGATGCTTGGAGCATTCGGTGCTGCGGTGTCAACGGTAATCGCATACGCACTCGTTGCCGTGCTGGTATTACCAGCAGCGTCGGTAGCCGTTGCAGTGTAGTTATAAGTACCGTCGTTTAAGGTGCCGATCTGATAACTCCACTTACCATCTGTACCGACGATAGCGGTACCCAATGGGGTGGCAGAAGTACCCTGATAGATCGCAATGGTAGCCCCTGCTTCACCAGTGCCTTGCAACATTGGGGTTGGATCATTGGTCAAGTGATCGTTCGGTGTACCAGAGTCGGTAGCAAAGCCGGTAATGGCCACTACAGGCTTAGTTGTATCCACCGTAATAGCGTATACAGAGCTGGTACCACTTGGATTACCAGCAGCATCGGTAGCCGTTGCGGTGTAGTTGTACGTACCGTCGTTTAAGGTGCCGATCTGATAAGACCAAGTACCATCAGAA
>NZ_CP061286.1:1683169-1687130 GCF_018687095.1 Polynucleobacter sp. MWH-UH25E
AATGGTAGCCCCTGCTTCACCAGTACCTTGCAACATCGGGGTTGGATCATTGGTCAAGTGATCGTTGATCGTGCCAGAGTCTGTGACAAAGCTAGTGATGCTTGGAGCATTCGGTGCTGCGGTGTCAATAACAAAGTTCTGCGTACCTAAATTTGCGGTACCGGCTACGGATCCATCTACATTTAATACGGTTGCGGTAGCGCTGACTGTTTGCGTACCATTACCCAATCCCGATATATCCGCAGAAGATAAGGTGTAACTCCAGCTACCATTTGCATCAGCAATTACTGGTAGGTTAGTCAAAGTGCCAATATTGAGGGTAATGATGCTATTGGCTGCAGCAACCCCAGCAACCGATACGCCGCCAGCAACTGCCTCAGCTGCATTGATGTAGTTATCACCAGAAATCGCGTTGTAGTGACTTGGAGTTACTACAGTAGCCGCTTGCGCAGCAACCAAGGTTGTTAATGCATCTCCACTTGGTAGAGTGCTTAAGCTTGTGCCACTTGCAACAGCGGATGCAATTTGATTAGCCAAGGATCCTTGAGCAGCACTGCCGACCTGAATCACGCTAGTTAATACATCTGCAATGTTCGCACTTGGGTCTGCATTCGCAATAGAGTTTGAAACAATATTGTTAGTGCTAACAATCAAGCTTGAGACGCTGGTAGCAGCATTCGCAATTGTACTCAGTGCTGACGCAGATGAGGTCAAGCTACTCGCCGCACTGGTCATCACTGTACCCAAAGTCGCAGCATCTGAAAGCACAGACACACCACCTGTAGTGGGTGCGCTAGCCAAGGCATTGGCAAATGAACTAAACAGTGCATTTGCGGTATCTGCAGTATTTGCACCAGTAGCAGTGCCAACGAGAGCTGCAGCCTGGACAATCGTATTTTCAACCTGGACAGCAGCAGCAAAAATTTTCGCTGCGTTGGCATCCCCGGTTAGTGCTGCAGTGACAGGATCGTAAGTTGATAGATCAATCGACGCTGAAAGTCCTAGCTGTTTTGCCAAGAGCGCTGATGCATCTTGCGCGGTTAAGCCTAAATCATTATTAGCTACTAGGTTATTGATCAAAGTGGTGAGCGGGGTAACAACACTCGAGCCCCCTACCGCACTCATCGTGATCTTATTTGCCAATCCTGTAGTGATATCAATACCACCCGTCATCACAAGATTACCTGTACCGCCTACCAGAGTAAATCCACCGGTAGCGTCAGTAATAGCGAATGCTTCACCATTATTAAGGATGCCGTCATTATTAGCATCAGCAAATACGGTAGCACCAGCAATATAACCATCTTCAACGTGACCAGAGTATTTAGTTGCATTAGCGCCACCAACCGCGTTTCTTTCTTGGTACTCAGAAGACTGAGTACCATGGATGTCAAATGACAATGTCTGGGTGTAGGTTTGCTTTGTCTCTGTATTGGTATAGCTAACGCTGAAGTTATCCGTATGAACATCAAAATTAGGATGGGTTTTTAGGTAAGTTTGTAATGCTTTATCAGTGACGCAATATTTATACTCACCATCGTCTGAGAAAGTTAATTTACCAATTAAATCCGATGAATTAATTCCGGAAACGCTATTGATCTTAACGTGATCGCCAAGCGACAAGTGACCTTCTGACTCTGCCTCACCAGCGCCAGTATGGGTGCCCTGCACAACAGAACCCAATGATTTTCCGGTAACGGTAATTGTTTCTGTTTGATGAACACGCCCACCATCACCATCGATAATGTCGTAATTGACGGTAAGTGTTTTACTGCTGCCTGTCATTAATGACGATAACTTGCTGGTATCAACAGTCAGCTTGCCATCAGCACCTAATGTAAAGAGGCCCGAAGGTATAGAGCCACTGCTGAGGCCGCTGACCGTTGTGCTTAGGGTGCTTGCGTCAACCTGTAACATTGTTCCAGTGTCAAGATCGCTTGCATGGGCCAACAAGTCAATAGACTTGGAGGTGCCCATAATCATGGTTTCTGGGGTATTTGCGGTTACAGTTGGAGCGTCGTTAATTCCATGAATGGTAAAGGTTACATCCTTCGTAGTGCCATCAGTAGACTGAATGGTGAATGTCTCATTCTTAGTGGCACTTGCACCCATGGTTTTGACCTGAGCGTTGTACACTGAATAGGTGTAATTGCCATTAGACTCCACCGTCAATTTACCTAAATTACCCTCCTTACTATAAGTGGCGGCTTTAAATGTATTTTGACCATCGGGGTCGCTTATAGACAGCTTGCCAGTAGCAGTTAACTGAGCCTTGGAGTTATCTTGAGTTACGTCATGATTAACGGGGTTACCAATATCTGATGGATGATCCAAATTAGTAACGGTACTCAGCTTCGAAAGTAAGGCTCTATCACTGAGGCTAAGCGTCTCTGGGGCATCGGTTAGACGAGCTTCTGAGGCATGCTTAACGGCATCATCATCAATGTGCGCTTCAATATTTTTTGCAGTATCGACAATTTTGTATGATCGACCGCCCAAATCGGCGTTACAAGATTTAAGGCAAAGTGCCTCATCAACTGTCAAATGATCAAGGCGTGACGCATCACTATCCGAAACCTTGACTTGCGCAGTATTAATCCAATCATCACTGCGATGTGAGTAAATTTTGTCAACACTGTCGGTAACGGTCAGCTTACCTGAATCGCAACCGCGATCATGCAAGAACTTCGCATTATCGGCATTTACACAGCAGGTGTCTTTTACTTCACTAAAGTCGCACTTATCTTTTAAGTTAGCATCATTGGATATAGATTGAACTTTGTTGTCATCCAAGGATCCGGTAAAGGAGATCTTGGTGCACTCCTTAAGAGTCTCGGAGCTGCAAGATTTAATATTTTCATAACTATCATGAATCTCAAAAGATACTTTGACAGCAGATCCAATTGAAACCGTATCAGGTGCTCCACTCAAGTCTTCCGCCTTATTGGCAGGAATAACTGGAGTAGCGGTTAGTAAAATGGCGCCAGTAGGCAAGCCAATATTTTCATGATCACCCGAATACTCATGATTAGATGTATTGCAGTTGTATTCTGCTCTACCAGCGGTTGACTCTACAGCATCGACTGAAAGATATTGCTTAAAGCTCACTACTCCGGTATTTGAATCAACGCTTACCGTAAAGATTGGGTGCGAAGAAGCATTACTGAGTGACGTTGCTCCGACAATAGTATTGTTAACGCTATATAGATGTATCTCTGTGCCACCATTGGTTAAACCAGTTGGCACAGCTGAATTTATCCCGAGAGAGTATTTCAAAGAAACATCGGATACGGAAATTTCTGGGTTAGTGCCACTTAAAGAAACATGGAAGAGTTTCGAGAAATCTCCAGATGTAACTTTATAAAGACCACTTTCATCCTTAGAAACACCATCATCTCCCTCATGCTTACCTTCACAACCGCCTGGGGCGGACAGAGTTGGTAAACCGTACATGAGATTGCCTGCAATCACTGCATTAATGTGGTCATCGGCCACAGTAAAGCTATCGCTATGGGCAAGTGTGCTAACCGCAAAGTTGCCTTGCGCATTGTCTTCGCTCACCGCTACATAGTTTTCGCCATCTTTGACGACTAAACCAGCGATCGAGACGCTATACGCCTGGCCATGCTGCTCTCCACTTGTATTGATCGAGAAGGTATTGCCGTTATTAAGTGCAATGTATTGATGCTCACCATTGACCACCACATCGGCATAAACACCAGCGGTACTAGCTTGGCTACCAGCATCAACGCTAATGGTGTAACCAACGCTATTGGTTTCATCGGAGATGATTGCATCATGGGTGCTTGTTGGCGCTAAGCTGACCACCACATGGTCATCGGCCACAGTAAAGCTATCGCTATGGGCAAGTGTGCTAACCGCAAAGTTGCCTTGCGCATTGTCTTCGCTCACCGCTACATAGTTTTCGCCATCTTTGACGACTAAACCAGCGATCGAGACC